>JAMPDU010000016.1 GCA_023665505.1 Ruminococcus sp. | reverse complement strand
CTATTATACCAAATTTTATTCAAAGACACAACTACTTTACCTCAAAAATTCTGATATTTTCCGCGGGAATTGTCACTTCTGTTAACAAAATGTCTTTAATTTGGGCTGCCTCGGAGGGTACAAGCCCCTCTGACTTAACAACAACGTTGGCTGTAGTGCCGTTAAGGTACACCACGCAGTCCTCAAAACCCTGCGCCTTAATGAGGCTTTCGATAGTATTTTCGCTGTCGGAAAGCTGTGAAAGGTTCATTGCCTCGCTTGTGTATGTAGCCGATTCCTCGCTTGAAAGGTCGCCGCCGCCAAGGATTGTGGAAAGAGTTTCCACCGCCTCGTCACGGGAAGTCATTCTGGCAATTCTTACCTGTGAGAAGTAATCACTCTCCCCCTCCGCGCTGACGAACGCCGCGTCTCCGTAATTCGCCGCTTCGGCTGTGTCCTCCGAACCCGCGCCCGTATCGGAGGCGGCAATAAGGCTTTCGTTCTCGTCAACGCTTGCGAACGCGTAGTTCATATAAATCGCCGCGCCCAGTATCAGCGTAAGGCAAGCAAGAATAATGTGTTTCTTTCCGATAATCAAATTTGGCTTTCTCATAAAAAATTTCCTCCTATTTCATTTCTGCCACATAAATTTTATTTGTTGGAATGTTCAACGCCGTCGAAACCGCGTTATAAATCCTTTCGCATACCTTTGGGTCATCGCCTCCCTCGCAAACTATTACCACTCCGCTTATGGCGGGATTATTTATTTTTTTCACCAACGCCTCCTTCTGCGAACCTTTATCTATAATTACATAGCTGTTTTCTGTACGTGAATCTCCGCTTTTCACCGACTCGGCGTAAACGTACTCCTCCGTCGAGGTTATGGTAAGCATTACCTTTGCCTTTCCCACCCCCTCTATCTCGGTAAGGGTCTCGCAGAGCCGCTTTTCGGTTTCGCCGGCGTAAAGCTCCGCAGATGTAAAGCTTATCCCGGTTACACCCACGTCGGAACGTTTCTGCTCCTCCTCGCCGCCGTTAAAGTCGGAAACAAGTATCAGTATCATCGCCAATATCCCCGCCCCCACCGCCGCTTTCAGAAACGCGGGCTTTTTCGCAAGCTCCTTTATTTTACCAATTATTTCCTGCATTGTTGTACTCCTTTACCGTTACGGTTACTCCCTGCTCGGTCTCGTCGATTACGCACCGTTCCGTTTCAGCTTTGTCCGCCATATCCTTTAAGGTAATTTTTACCTCATTAATAGATATGCTGCCGTTTTCCGAAATATTTATACTTGTCTCAATTTCTTCGGGATAAATATTTTTTTCACGGAGTTTCCCCGCCAAAGCCGCGCTGATGTTGCTTTCCACCGAGCTTATGAAGTAGCTGTAGGTATTGTCGTTAAGTGAGGAATAATACTCCGCGCTTGCGCTTACGGTATCGCCTATTTCGGGGAATTCTATCTTCCCCGCCGCTATTGGCTTTGCCACGCTGAGAATAAATATCAGGGAAAAAATCGTCTTTATCTGTTTGGCAAATTTTTCCGAAGGGTACAGCGAGTTAAAAATAGTTATCACAATCCCCAAAAAACACGCCGCGAAAGCAATTGCTCTGAAACTTTCCATATTTTAACACCTCTTGATATTTCACGACCGTACTGTAGGGGACGGGTTTCCCGCCCCTACAAACCCAAAATAGATTACGATATATTCAGTCCCACAAGCATCAGTATAGCCGTGGAAATTATTAACATTACCGAAAAGCATATCAGCAGACAGAATACCGTCGTCATTATCCAGCTGCTGTTTTTTATAAGAATTTTTATCCGCGACGCGCCGAATATTCCCGAAACTACGTCAGCCGCCGTAAGCATGAGCTTTATCGCCGCTATTTCAAGAATAGGCGGCAGTATAATTATAAATATAGCCGCTATTCCGAAAAAACCCGCCCCGCCCCGCAGAAGTCCGAGGCTGCTTTTCACCGTGGTGTAAGTGTCCGCAATCGCGCCGCCCACCACGGGAATACAGTTCGCCACCATAAACTTCGCCGCCTTTACCCCGAGGGTGTCCGCGGAGGCTCCAACTATGCTTTGCAGGGAAAGAAGTCCTATAAAAACAGTCATTATAAACCCGAGAGCGAACGTCACAACGTTTTTAACCGCCTCGGTAATTCCCGAAAGGTGAAAATCGGGGTTTATGGACTCCACTATGCCCATAGCCATGCAGACCGACAAAACGGGAATTATCAGTTCCCCCGAAAGCTGAACGGCTGTTTCAGCTACAAGCAGCAGGAGCATATTATACGACACCGCCGAAGTAACGCTCCCCGAGGATGCGGTTATCCCCGCGAACACCGGAACGTACCCCATCATAAACGTCCCCCCCGAGTTAAGAGCCTCGGCGGCGGTTTTAAGGCTGTCCGAAACCGAGCCGGAAATAATTCCCACGGAGATAAGCACGCATATTACCCCGAAAATTTTTGAAAGAGACTTGTTTGACAGGCTGTCCTCCATGCTTTCTATAAAAGCGGCTATAAGTATTACAGCCATTACCGAGGCAAAAACCTTAAGCGGCTTTTGCAGCGCGGACTTGAACTCCTCCCAAATATAGGAAAATACGTCTTTGGGAGAAATTTCCGTCATTGTCTCGGGGTCGGAGGGAGAAATGCCGTTTTCCTCGAAAAATTCCTTTGCCTCGGGGGTAAGGTTTTCCGTAATGCCCTCGGTGTCTATGTCAAGCTCGTCCGCAATATTTGTGCTTGTCCCCGCAGCCATTTCGGCGGAAACGGAAATTCCCCCGAAAATAATCATAAGTAACGCAAATATAATTGCCAAAAAAATCCTTTTCATTTTCCTATCCTCATATAAACCGCGCCACAATGTCCGCCAAAGACTCAAACAGCGGCAGGGCGATTATCATCAGCGAAATTTTTCCCGCAAGCTCCGCCTGCGAGGCAAGGGCGTTTTCTCCGCTGTCCCTGCAAATATCGCAGGCGAACTGTGTTATATAGCATATCCCCAGCGCCTTGAAAAGCACGGTCAGGTACTCTTCGTCCGCTCCCGCCCTTGAATATATGCTCCGTATCGTCTCGGCAATGGGCGACACGAAAATAATTATCATCGACATCACCGCCGCCGCTGCCGCCAGCTTTATGTACAGGGCGTACTCCTTTCCGCTGTCGGAAAAAAGCTTGCACATTATCGACGCCGTTATGCAGATACCCGCTATGGACACAATTTTCATATTTATTTTCCTTTTTGTTAAAACTTTCTTAAAATCCGAATACGGTTTTTACCGTCTCAAACAACGCCGCTATTTCGTTTATTATCATCGCCAGAACCACTATCAGCCCCGCTATCGTCACCACCATTGCGTATTCGTCCCTGTCAGCCTTTTTTAACAGCATGTTCAGCACCGCCACAATAATGCCCACGCCCGCTATTTTAAAAATCATATCAAGCTCCACGCCGCAACCTCCTATATAAGCATTACCGCGATAAACGCCCCGGACAGCGCGCCCAGTGAGCGGTACAGCTTAGCCTTTTTTGAGCACTCTTCCTCCGCCGCGGCGATAAGCGTTTCCAGTTCCGAACGCTGTAACAGCACCGTGCTTATCTGCCCCTCAAGGTCGCTTGTACCCAGTTTTTTCCCAATATCGGCGATAAGCTCAATATCGCTTTTTTTCATTCCGCTTAGGGTTGAACCGTACACAGCCCCGCACCAGCTTTCCCGAAAGGTTTTCCCGCCGGGCTTAACGTTCCCCAAAAACTCAAACTCGGAGAACCGCTCGTCGGAGGCAAGGGTTTCGGCAATCTCGTAAACCGTCGCCGACTTGTACCTGAGAAGTATGAGAATTTCCTCCAGCATAAAGTTAAGTTTTTTCAGCATAGTCTCCCTTTTTTTCAAAGCCGACGAAAAGTAGAACCCCGCAAAAGAGGTAACAGAAATTATAAGAATTATTCCCGCGAATTTAAGCATTTTCATAAACCTCCCTGCCCGAAACGATTTGCCTGACACTGCCGCAGTCCGAAAGGAAAACTATGCTGTCAAACATTTCCAAAGGTATTTCCTTCCGTCTCAGCTCGTCCATATCCGCCGCGTGAACCGAGGCGGCGGCGTACACACCGCTGTTGGAGGCTCGGTACAACGCCGACATATCCTCCGAAGAGCCTATCTCGTCGCAAATTATTATCTGCGGGGACATCACCCGCAAAGCTGTCATAATCCCAAGCGGCTTGCTGTAGCCGTCGAAAACGTCGGTGTTCACCCCAATATCGTTTTGCGGGACGCCGTTCATCACCGCCGCAAGCTCACCTCTCTCGTCGATAACGGCGGTTTTGAAACGTCCCCCCAAAATCCGCGCAATATCCCTTAAAACCGTGGTTTTGCCGCTGCCCGGCGCGCCCGCTATAAGGACGTTCCCCAATTTCCCAATTTCTGTACCGAAAGCTCTTTTGCAAATCTCCTCCCCGCACCCCTTTACCTCCCGGGCAATGCGGAAATTTATGGAACTGATATTTTTAACGTTTTCCAAGACATCGCCCCGAACCACGGAAGTCCCGCAAATTCCCGCACGGTGTCCTCCCCTGACGGTGACAAAACCCTCGGTTATTTCCCGCTGAAAGCTGTGCACCGAGTATTGGCACACCGCCTCAAAGGTTTTCCGCAGGTCGGAAAAATCCGCAGTCACCCCAAATTCGGGGTTGTATGTAAGCTGCCCGCCGGCAGTTATATAGCGTATATCGTTTTTCACCGAGACCGCCGCAGGGCGGTTTACTCTCAGCCGTATCTCCCGTATTTCGTCAAAAAAGCCCTCGGACAGCTTTCTCACCGCCGCGCCCACGTTCCCGCCGAAATAGCAGATTATCTCGTCCTTTTTCATACTTTGGCACTTCCTTTTATTTTTGTATATTCAATCTTATGCGGCGGGCGGGGGTTATAGAACAAAAAAAAGAACACTATATACTTTATAGTGTTCCTTTTATTACTATTTATATGTTCCCAACATTGCTATACTTTTCAAACTATCTTTATTGCCCGTCCAATTTCCTATATTATCCATTGTACTACAATAACTACACGTGCATTGACTTACGGTTTCATACACATCTGATGTCACTTTTTCTTTATCCCAATACTTATCCCACGAAGCATATACTACATCATGCGGTAATTTTTCCTCTGAAAAATCATAATATAACGCATCAAATACTCCATGCTGTATCCCTTTAGATTTCAATTTTTCATAAACATCTTTCACATTACTTCGTTTACTGCTACCATACATACACACATTTTTTAATTTTGTTAATTCCAATAATGGACTCCAATCCATTATCGAATTACACTCACATAAGGTTACATTTGTTAAATTCTTGCACGTACCTAATGCTGTTATATCCGTTAATCTTCTATTTATATTTAAAATAACTTTCTGTAACTTTGACTTATTACTCAACCCACTTATATCTGTTAAATATGAATTATACATATGCACAGTTGTTAAGTTCTTACAATTCTTTAACCCATTTAAATTCTCAATTCGTGTAAAACCCGCAGTAAACTTCTTTATTTTCGTTAAATTCTCCATACCATCCAAACTCTTTAATCCACTTTTATAAAACGCTACTTCCTCCAAATTTTTACACACTGATAATCCACTAACATCAGTCAAATAGGGTGCATTATATATAGTAAAATATTTTAAATTTGGCATATAGTACACAAAATCCAAATTTGTTATCTTAGATTCCAAGCGTATGTTAGTCATGTATAATGCATTCAATTCTTTTTGTTTATCTGTCATTTGCGAATTATCCACTGCAATCAGGATCAATTTTTCCATGTTCGTCATATACTTCAAACATTCCAAATCTTCGTCTGTACAATTTGCAATATTTATATATGCACTTGTATACTTATTACCATCTGGGAACACAAATTCTCCGCGTGTACCATCACTGTGATAATTCTGATTGTCTACATCCGTCCTATACGTCAACCCATTTATCATTACCGTTGCAGGCTTTTTACCCTCAATAGTACGTACCTTTCCATACTCCGAACTTCTATCCGCTGTCGCAACTGGTACAAGTTTCGCAACATCTACACTTGATGTCACATCTTTCTTTCCATCCTTGCTGTACACTTTGCCGTCCCATTTGCCCTCTGCACTAAACTTATAGGTATAATTACCTATTACCGTTGTCTTTACAGCAGCTTTGCCATCCTTACCAAAATAGTAAACTGAACCCTTTACATTCTGCCATCCAGTTTGCATTACTCCGCTCTCATCAAAATAGTAGTAATCCTTACCACCGCTTTTATTCTTCATAGTAAGCAAACCTACCGCTCTTGTACCGTCCGACTTTATATAATACTTCTTTCCGCTCTTCATCGTTATCCACTTTGATTTCGCATAGGTACCGTCTGCATTCTGCCATACTGTACCTTTATCATTCTTAACCCAAGTTGCACTTGCGGTCGCCGTCAAAGTTGTGCAGCTCATTACTGCCGCCATTGCAATTGCAATTATTTTCCTTTTTGTTTTCATAAAAAGTCCTCCATTTTTAACAAATTTTGATAATACCATTATACCACACAAAATCACATTTTGCAACCCTTTTATTGAACGTCCACCCAAACCGTCTCCGCCTCGTGGCGTTTCGGTCTGCCCATAAGGTTGTTTAAAGCGGCTTTCGCGCTGAGCCCGTGGAAAAGCACGCTGTTGCACTGCTCCGTGATAGGCATATCCACCCCGACTTTTTGCGCAAGCTCATACGCCGCCTTGGTGCAAAGATACCCTTCTACCGTCCCAACACGGTCGATAGCCTCCTCGGGAGTAACCCCCTGCCCTATCAGCATTCCCGCCCTGCGGTTGCGGCTGTGTACGCTTGTGCAGGTGACTATAAGGTCGCCTATTCCCGTAAGCCCAGCAAACGTCTCGGTCTTTCCCCCGAGAGCAACGCCGAGACGGGCTATCTCCGTAATTCCCCTTGTCATAAGGGCGGCTTTGGTGTTGTCGCCGAAACCCATTCCGTCGCAAATTCCCGCGCAGAGAGCTATGACGTTTTTCAGCGAACCGCCCAGCTCGCAGCCCACAATATCGTCGTTGATGTAAATTCTGAACGTGTTGTTGGACATCACGCTCTGAATATAGTCGGAATATTTCTTGTCCTTTGAGGAGGCGACCACCGTTGTTGGCATACCGAGAGCCACTTCCTCCGCGTGAGAAGGTCCGCTCAAAACAACTATGGGATTATTTGGCAGCTCCTCGCCGAGAACCTCGCTCATTCTTTTAAGAGTGCCGTCCTCCAGTCCCTTGCCCGTGTTTACAACCACCGTTTCGGGATTAAGACAGGGCGCGGCTTTTTTAGCAACCTCCCGTACTTTCCTTGTGGGTATGCCGAAAATCACGATTTCCGCGTCCCCGGCGCTGCTTATGTCGTCCGTGAGAACTATCTCGCTGCTTACCTTTACCCCCGGGAGCTTTTGCTTGTTTTCGCCGTCCCGCTTGATGTCCTCTATTTCCTGCCTAAATGCGGACCACACCGTAACCTCGTGCCCGAAATTGTTAAGCATTACCGCAAGGCTCAATCCGAACCCGCCCATTCCCAAAATTGTAAACTTAGCCATTTTTTTCCTCCTTGTCAGACGTTTTCTTTTTGATGAATTTATTTTCCGTACCGTTTTTCAGCCGCTGAATATTCGCCCTATGCATATAGATAAGCAGTATGCTCGTCACCGCCACAAGCGCCGTGTGTACTATACAGACGTCAAGCGGCTCGCCCTCGGCAAAGCGGTGCAGCAGAAACGTCAGCACGGGGTAAAACACCGCCGAGGCTATAGAGGCAACCGAAACATACTTCGATATAAGCAGCACAACCGCGAAAAACGGTATTATTATCACAAAGGTAAGAGGGTCGATAACCAGCAGTATGGAGCAGGAAACCAGTACGCCCTTTCCCCCTCTGAAACCGTAGTATATCGGAAAAATATGTCCGAGAATGGCAAATATTCCCGATATGTACCCCACGGTCTGACGGTCGAAGTTCCCCTCGCCCGCCATAACGCGGAACACAAGTATACTCAAAAGCACCGAAACAATCCCCTTGCCCAAGTCCCCCAAAAGGGTGAACAGGGCGGGAATTTTCCCATAGCACCTTAACGTGTTGGTAAGACCCGCGTTTTTGCTGCCGTGTTCGCGGACGTCCTCGTGCTTTAGCAGCCGTACAACGATTATCGAGGAATTGCAGCTCCCCAAAAGATATGAAATTACGGCGGAAATAACGCCTGCGGCAATAATTTTAAACATAGCGATTTCTCCTATTTATCATCATTTTTGTTACGCTCACGGATTATGAACCGCACCGGAGTACCCTCCAGCCCGAATGTCTGCCGTATCTGATTTTCCAGATACCGCTGATAGGAAAAGTGGAATAAGTCCGCCCTGTTGACAAAAATTACAAATGTCGGCGGTTTGGTTGACGGCTGGGTCATATAGTATATCTTCAGCCGTCTGCCCTTGTCCGAGGGGGGCTGTACCCTTGTGGTGGCGTACGCCAGAACGTCGTTCAGCATACCCGTCGAAACCCGCATACTGTTCTGCTTGAACACGCCGTTTATCATATCGAAAAGCTTTTCCACCCTCTGCCCCGTTTTCGCCGAAATGAAAATAAACGGCACGTAGGACATAAAGCTGAAATCCTCTTTCAGCTTGTTTGTGAACTCGTCCATAGTCTTGCTGTCCTTTTCGATAACGTCCCACTTGTTTACGGCGACTATGCAGCCCTTGCCCTGTTCGTGGGCGTAACCCGCCACCTTTGAGTCCTGCTCCGTAAAGCCCACGGACGCGTCTATCAGAATAACACACACGTCCGAACGGTCAACCGCCATATACGCACGCAGTACGCTGTAATGCTCGATTTTTTCCAGCACCTTTGATTTTTTCCGTATACCCGCCGTGTCGATAAATACGTACTTTCCGTACTCGTTTTCAACTACGGTATCGGTGGCGTCGCGGGTAGTCCCCGCAATGTCGGAAACTATCACCCGTTCCTCCCCCGCGATACGGTTTATCAGGGAAGATTTTCCAACATTAGGCTTGCCGATAACCGCAACCTTGACGTACTCCTCGTCATAAACCTCGTCTGTATTTTCGGGGAAATACTTGAAAATCTCGTCCAGCATATCCCCCGAGCCGTGACCGTGCGCCGCCGAAATAGGTATGGGGTCGCCCAGCGCAAGGCTGTAAAACTCGTAAAACTCGGGGGGCGGCTCTCCTATGGAGTCGCACTTGTTTACGCAGAGAATGATAGGCTTGCCGCTTTTCCGCAGCATTGCCGCAACCTCATAGTCGCTTGCGGTAACTCCCGCCCGCAAATCCGTGAGGAACAGTATCACGTCCGCCCGCTGTATGGCAAGCTCCGCCTGTCGGCGCATTTGGGACAGAATAACGTCCTCGCTGTCCGGTTCTATGCCCCCCGTATCAACTACCATAAATTTCCTGTTACGCCACTCGCACTCCGAGTAAATCCTGTCCCGGGTAACTCCCGGGGTGTCCTCCACAATAGAAAGCCGCTTGCCCACAAGCTTGTTGAAAAGCGTGGATTTTCCCACATTCGGTCTGCCCACCACCGCAACTATCGGCAAAGCCATACTATCATCTCCATTCCTTTAATTTCCCGTAATTGCGTCAAAAAGCTCAAAACCGTCGTTTTCGACAATTCTTATTTTCACGTTAAGTACCTTTTCCGCGTCCTCAATTGTATAATCGTCAAGGAAAAGCCCGCCGTCCCTGCGTATCATACTCGCCGAAAGCAAAAGTGTCTCTCCAAGGGGCTTGCCCTTTAACTGCGCAATCAAATCCCGCCCCGTTATAAGCCCCGTAACCGTTATGGTCTCGCCGAAAAAATCGTTCCGTATCTTATACACGTTACATTTGATATTATGCCATTTTTTCTCCGCTTTTTCAACAAGCCCGCAAATATATTTATATGCAAGAAATCCCGTCGCTATAGACGTTTCCCGGGACTTTACCTCTTCATCCTCAGCCATATTCAGCGCGCTTTCAAACTCGTCCGCAAGGGAGCGCACCATTCCCACGCCGTTTTCGTACTGGGGATAATCCTCATAAAAATCCGCGTTTGGAAGTTCTCTTTCCGCCGTGATGTAAAACTCGTCCGAGGGGAAAACAAGCCTTGTGCCGTACCGCTCCAAAAACATTTTTTGGAAATTTTCTATAAGGTCAATTGTCCTGCCCGCCCCGTCTTTGTCAAAAATTGTCAGCGGGTAAAGTCCCTCACGGAATTTCGTCACGCCCACGGGCACAACCGCCACGCTTTGAATGTTCGGCATAAGGTTTCCCAAATCGGTGAGAGTACGTTCAAGCTCCGCGCCGTCGTTTATGCCGGGGCAAAGGACTATTTGGCAGTTCATGGAAATCCCCGCCTCCGCAAACTGACGGAGATAGTCCAACTTTTCCCCCGCAAAGCGGTTATTCATCATCATGCACCGCAGCTCGGGGTTCGTGGTATGTACCGAAATATTGATACTAAGCCGCATTTGGATAATTCTGTCAATATCCTTTTGACATAAATTGGTAAGAGTAACATAATTTCCCTGCAAAAAGGAAAGCCGCGCGTCATCGTCCTTGAAATAAAGGGTTTCCCGCATATTGGGCGGCATTTGGTCGATAAAGCAGAAAATGCACTTGTTTTGGCAGCTTTGCTTGCTGTCCATAAGGAACGTCTCAAACTCCAGACCCAAATCGTCGTACTCGCTTTTGCGGATTTTCACGGAAAAGCTCTCGCCGCCCCGCTCCAGAGACAGCTCCGCGTCGATTTCGGCGGAATAGTACATATAATCGAGAACGTCGGAAATACCGTGTCCGTTCACCGCCGTCAGCATATCCCCCGCCGCAATTCCCTTGCCGTCGGCGGGAGAATTTTTCACGACCGACTTTATTTCAACAGCCATTTAAGCACGCCCTCCCGATTATTTACAGACATTCCTGCGCCTGTGCCATTCGTTCCAAAAAGCGATATACCCATTCCTGTCAAACTCGTCCTTCGGCATTATTTTCGGCGAGCAGGAATTATAAAATTCCTCAATTTTATCCGCAAACGCCAGTACCTCTTTTGTGTAATCCGCCATAGGCACAATTTCCTCCGTACCGTCATCAAGTACAAGCTTTACATTTTCTACCTCGTGTATGACAGACCAGTCTATCCCGAAAGGACAGCCGCATATATCAACATTTTCAAGATTTTCGTCCGCTATAAGAAAAAATCCGCAGCAGGGCAGCATTTGATTGCTTTTGTAAATAATATGATTTTCCGACAAGGATTTCAGCATATACAAAGCAGACGAGCTTACACAAGCCTTATACTCCAGTTTTTGCGTACCTATGTAAACCTCTGCGTGACCGTGCAGACACAAATCTTCGGGATCGTCCGCGCTGTCATTTATCCAGCAAAGTTCAGAGACATTTATTTTAAACATTTTTTCACCACACATACAAATATAGAAGAAAAAAGCCGAAGAAAGGAAAAACTCCTCTTCGGCTTTCATAAAAGCAAGCTTATACGTCTTTCTTAATAACTTCAACGCCCTTATAGAATCCGCAGTTCTTGCAAACCTTGTGAGGAGCAGTCAGCGCTCCGCAGTTTGTACATCTTGAGAACGCAGGCGTATCGAGTTTCCATACAGCCGAACGTCTCTTATCGCGTCTTGCTTTTGATACCTTTCTCTTTGGTACTGCCATTTACCGGCACCTCCTTATCCTGATTAACCGTTACAGTTACATTCATTTTTATTCAAATCCGTTCCGCACACGGGGCAAAGTCCGAGACAATCCTCCTTGCAGAGCAGCTTTGAGGGGAGCTGCAGCAGACAGTCCGTAACCGCAAGCCCGTCCATATCGAGCTTGTCCGACTCCGTAACGATATACTCGTCGTCGTCCCCGCCGTTATTGAGCGAGCGGACGAGAATATGCTCAAAATCAAAGCCGTACTCACGGTCAAATTCGGCAAGACACCTGTCGCAGCAAGCGTGCAGAGTGAACGCCGCGGAATATTTAAGCGTAACAACGCCCGCGCGGTTCACAATTGCGCCTTTAACTGTTATAGGGCGTGAAAAGCTGTAACCCTTTACATCGTTCAGCGTATCCTCTCCAACGGAATAATCCAGTTCGAGCCTTTCGCCGACAATATCATAAAGTTGTTTCAAGCCGATAACCATAACGCACCCCAAACATAACAAAGATAATTATAACACATCATTTCCGATATGTCAATACCCAAAACGCAATTATTTTACAGAATATTTGGAAACGCTTTCGGGAAGGTCCTCTTTATTTGCGGAAACCGTGAAAACAACCTCCACGTCGTCGCCCGTAAGTTTTTCGATTTTGTTGAGCATTGCTCCGAGAGCCTCGAAGTCCGCTCCCCCCACCTTAAGGATAGAGTCCACGAAAACTTCCTTGATGTCGTAGTTTCCCGCAACAAGACCCGCCACAAGACCGTAGAAAGCCTCAAAGGAATAGATATTGTTTGCGTCGGTGTCCACAATTCTCACCGAGTGAGGAATATCGTACCTTAATTTTTCGCTCTTGTCGATACAAACCACATAGCCCGCCGTTTCTTTCGCGGCTTTATTAATCATATCAATCAAGACCTTAGTCTTGCCCGTACCCTTAGTTCCCGTAATAATTTTTACCATTTAAAACACTCCGTTCCGCCTTTTGCCGGCTTATTTTCATTAACGCACTCCTTTTCGGAACGCGATAATCACCATTATTAATTCTGTAAAGCTGTACCGCTTTACAACCGCCCTAAGCGGAAACATCAGCCAAGCTTAGCCTCAAGCTCCGCTTTCCGATCTTCATATCCCGGCTTGCCGAGAAGAGCGAACATATTCTTTTTGTAGCTTTCAACGCCCGGCTGGTTGAACGGGTTCACCCCGAGCATATAGCCGCTTATTGCGCAAGCCTTTTCAAAGAAGTATATCATGTACCCGAGACTTTTTTCGGAAACGTCCTCCAACTCGAGAACGATATTCGGCACGCCGCCCTCGGTGTGCGCCAAAACCGTACCCTCGAAAGCCTTTCTGTTCACCACCGACATATTCTGATTTGTCAGGAAGTTAAGTCCGTCGAGGTTTTCCGGGTCGTCGTTAAGGAAAAAGTCCTGTTTGGGTTTCTTGATGTCGACCACTGTCTCGAACATTATCCTCGAGCCGTCCTGAATAAACTGACCGAGAGAATGCAAATCCGTGGAGAACGTCGCCGACGCCGGGAAAATTCCCCTTTTGTCCTTGCCCTCGCTCTCGCCGAAAAGCTGTTTCCACCATTCCGCCATCATCGCGAAACTCGGGTCGTAAGAAACCAGCATTTCCACCGATTTATTCTTTTTATAAAGTATATTTCTGATTGCCGCGTATTTGTAGCAGTCGTTATTGTCAAAGTCCGCGCAAAGCTCGTCCTGAGCCTGTTTCGCCCCCGCCATAATAGCGTCCACGTCGCAGCCCGCCACGGCTATCGGGAGAAGTCCCACCGCCGTAAGCACGGAATATCTTCCGCCCACGTCGTCGGCGATAACAAAGGTTTCGTAACCCTCCGCGTCCGCAAGCTGTTTAAGAGTACCCCTTGCCTTGTCGGTGGTACAGAAAATTCTTTCCTTTGCGCCCTCTTTGCCGTACTTCTTTTCCACCATTTCGCGGAAAACCCTGAACGCCAGCGCAGGCTCGGTGGTAGTACCCGACTTGGATATAACGTTTACCGAAAAATCCCTGCCCTCGCAGAGCGAAATGATTTCATTGAGATAAGTGGGGCTTATATTGTTGCCCGCGTAATAAATCTCGGGCGTATCTTTTTTAAGGTTGTTGTACAGCGGCGATTTGAGGAACTCTATAGCCGCCCTCGCGCCCAGATACGAGCCGCCTATGCCTATCACCACAAGCACGTCGGAATTTTTGCGTATCTTTTCGGCGGCAGCCTTTATTCTTGCGAATTCCTCTTTATCGTAATCAGTCGGCAGCTCCACCCAGCCGAGAAAATCGTTTCCCGCGCCGGACTTGACAGAGAGAGTTCTCGCGGCAAGCTCCGTTTCGGCTTTAACGTTTTCCATTTCATGGGCTGCGATAAAGTCCTGTAAATATTTGGTTTTTAACGAGATTGACATTTCCTTTCTCCTCCAAAAAAAATTGCTAATCTAATTTTACTATAAATTTGAGGATTTTGCAATAATTTTTCTCAATATAAGGGAACGAAAACATAACTTTTGTACAATTAAACTAAAATGTTAAAAGTTTTTTGAGCAAAATGCCCATTGCTTTTTTTACAGTAATTTCCTCCGCAGACTCCGCCGCAAGAATATCAACGGTAAAAATTACCTTTTCGTTTCTCATATAATGTATCTCCCCAACCTTGCTGCCCTTTTCAACGGGAGCGTAAACGTAATCGGGCACTATAACCTTTGAAGTAACCGAATTTGCCGCCCCGTTCGGCAGTACAACACGTTTAACCTCGCCGTATTCAACGGGGATTTTCGAGGTAAGTCCGCCCTTTACGGGTATTTCCGCGGGAATATCTTTCGGCAATTCGGGTACAAAAACCGTGTACCCCGAAAAAGCCGCGTTCATAAGCCTTTTCGCCTCTGTAAAGGCAATATCCTTGTCATCACAGCCCAGCACAACGGAAATATACGTCACCCCGTCACGCTCCGCTCCCACCGCTATGCAGTACCCTGAATTGTCGGTATATCCCGCTTTAAAGCCCGTTATGCCCTTGTAGCTTTTCACAAGCTCGTTGGCATTGACAAGTTCCGTAGCTTTACACCTAACGAAGTCTCTCCAACAGGTGAAGTACCCTTTAAGAAAGTCATATTTTGCCAATTCCACGCATAATTTGGCAATATCTTCCGCCGTGGAGATTTGCTTTTCGTCCTCATAGTACCCATTGCAGTTGGTAAAAACTGTATTTGACATTCCCAGCTCCCCCGCTCTCGCATTCATAAGGGAGACAAATTTTTCCTCGCTGCCCGCAGTCTCTTCCGCAAGAACCACGGACGCGTCGTTTGCGTTGCCGATAATAACGCCCTTGAAAAGCTCGTCGACGGTAATTTCCTCCCCCGGCATAAGCCATATCTGCGCCCCCTGCATACTGTTGGCGTATGAGGAAGTTTTCAGCTTGTCGTCAAGGGACAGTTCCCCCGCCTCCACCTTTTCGGCGGCAAGCAGAACCGTCATCAGCTTAGCCATTGTCCCCACGGGCACGGGTACGTCCCCGTTCACGCTTTCGATAACCGCCCCGCCGGACGCCTCCATAAGAATTTCGCAGAACGTGTAATCCCTGTCCGTTTCCGCCGAAACGGCAAGGGGCGTTAAAGTAATTATTGCCAAAAACGCGCATAAAATCCGTCTTAAAGTTAAATTCCGCATAATATCCCTCCCAATAAATATTATGCGGACAAACTTTGATTTAGACAGACTTTATCTCTCAAAAACTATATTATCGTCCTTTTCGTTGTTATCCGCGTATCCGTAAGCCATAAGCCGGGGAAATTTCTCAAAATCTATCACATTTTTTCTGTTTATCCAAACCGTATCGGCATCGTAATTGTAATAATATCCCTTTTCTTTCTCGGGCAGTTCTTGGGCGGGGTCTTGGATAAATAAGGAAACTCCCTGCCAACTGATTTTTACGGTATCTTTAAGCCCGTTAAGAAAGCCGTTAAGCAATTCCTTGTACTTGCCGTTCTTTTCGGGGTAACCCCAATATGTAATATCCGCGCTCACCGCAGGCGCGGCATCTTTGAGGAATTTTTCAACGTCTCCGTCAAAATATACCGATGTACCGAGACATTTTTCGTATTCTTCCGAAAAACTTAAAAAAACAAAGCCGTCGTAAGACGAACCCAAATTTTCGTCGTTAAAAAGGTAATCTTTAACAGCCGCGCGTATTTCGTCATATTGACGGTTGTCGATAATGCTGTACAATTTGCCCGTATCCCTGTCAAAAA
Organism: Ruminococcus sp.; assembly: GCA_023665505.1. GTDB lineage: Bacteria > Bacillota > Clostridia > Oscillospirales > Ruminococcaceae > RGIG8773. The sequence goes on along the minus strand of JAMPDU010000016.1, from coordinate 19,254 downwards.
ACACCCTTATTTCATAGCCGTCCGCCTCCAAAGCTATCCCTTCAAAATGAACCGTTCCCCAAAAAGAACCCGTAACATAGACTATCGTGTCGGTTTTTGAAAGTCTTATCGGTTTTTCTCCGTATTTTTCCTCTATGTACTCACTTGCGGCGATTTTTGCCCCCCGCGTATAAAAAGCCGACTGAACGCCTGTTTTTATGCTGTCGCCGAATAACGCCCACACCACAATCAGTACAACTATTAAAAACAAAGCCGCAAACGAGCAGACAACGGTTAAAATTATTTTCTTTTTTCTTGACATAAAAGTCCCCCCGAAATTTTATGTACAAATTATAACATATTTTTCATAAAAGGTCAACCCGATACCGCGAAAAACCCGAAATGCGTAAAAAGTCCTTGACATATCCGCAAAAAAAATATATAATTATATATAAAAGCAGGAGGTGAAAAAAATGACAGATAAGGAAAGAAAAGATGCTAAAATAGCAACAATCTATGAAATTAGGAGAATTTTTCAAAGAGGAAAAGCAGAAAAAGATAATTACACGGTAGACGAAATTCTTGAACTGCTTGACAACATTGCGGACGCTAAAGAGCAAGAAATGTAAAACGCAAAAATCAGCCGTTCCAAACGTTTGGACCGGCTGATTTTATTTTAACATACTATTGACTTTTGCGGGTAAAAGTGCTAAAATTAGGATAAGAAAACTGAAAAGGAATGATTTTTATGATAATTACCGCCGTGGGTCTCGGTCTTATCGGAGGCTCTCTCTGCAAAGCGATTAAAAAGCACACCAACCATACCGTTTACGGAATAGACATAAATAAGGAAACTATTGCCATGGCTCTCTCCCAAAACGCCATTGACAAGGAAACGGACGACCTTTCCCTTGCCGACCTGACTATCGTTTCCCTCTACCCAACCGACGCTATAGACTACATCACGGCTAACGCGGACAGTTTCAAGGAGGGCAGTATTGTTATCGACACCTGCGGCATTAAAAAAGCAGTTGTGGACGGCGTTACCGACATTCTCCGAAAGCGGGGCGTTACCTTTATCGGGGCGCACCCTATGGCAGGGCGGGAATTTTCCGGCTTTGAGTACTCCCTTGACAACCTTTTCGACGAGGCGAGCTTTATCATCACCCCCTCGCCCGCCGTACCGCAGGCAAAACTTAATCTTTTGGAGGACTTTGCCTACTCCGTACACTTCAAAAAGGTAGTTTTTGCCACCCCTGAAGAGCACGACCAAATTATCGCCTTTACAAGCCAGCTTGCCCATGTGGTCTCAAACGCTTATATAAAAAGCCCCACACATCAGAAACAGCTGGGTTTCAGCGCGGGCAGCTTTCAGGACTTGACCCGCGTCGCAAAGCTGAACGAGGTAATGTGGACGCCCCTGTTTATGCTTAACAAAGAGCCGCTTTGCTTTGAAATAGAATATATTATCGAAAAACTTACCGAGTACCGCGAGGCTCTTCAAAACGGCGACAGCGACCGCCTGCGGGAACTGCTGAAAGAGGGGCGCGTACTCAAAGAGGAGACGAAAAAACTGTAATTTGACATTATCTTGAAAATATGTTATAATATATAGTATACAGAAAATTATTCGGGAGGTAGCTTATGTTCGGCTATGTAAAACCGTTCAAACCGCATATGCGGATATGTGAATATGAGACCTACAGGGCTGCCTACTGCGGTCTGTGCAAGGTTTTGGGGCAGGAATACGGCTTTGCCGCAAGAATGACCCTCAGCTATGACTTTGCCTTTCTGGGACTTATGGCGCTTGCCATGAACGAATGCCCCGCCGATATTGTGCCCCAGCACTGCCTTATCCACCCGTTTAAGAAAATTCCCTGCCTTGTGACGGAAAACGGCTTGGACTTCACCGCGGCGGCTGCCTCAATTCTTATTCACGAAAAAATAAAGGACGACGAGGAGGACAGGCGTTTCCTCGGCAAGATTGGTTCTAAGATAATGCTTAATCTTACAAAAAAAGGCTATCAAAAGGCGGCGGAAAAATACCCCGACCTTGCGGAGTACATCTCGGAACAGCTTAAGGCGCAGGCTAAACTTGAAAAGGAAAACTGCAAATCCATAGACAAAGCCTCGGAGCCGTCCTCGAATATATTGGCGGAAATTGCCTCGCGGCTCAGCGACGACCCGGTGCAAAAGCATTTGCTGCGGCGTTTCGGCTATCTGCTGGGCAGATATATCTACATTGCGGACGCTTTCGACGATATTGAAAAGGATTTCAAAACAAGGGGCTTTAACCCCCTTATTATGGGAAATTATGTCATAAACGATTTGGAGCTGCCACGGGTGCAGAAAAAAACCGAGGACAGCGTTAATTTCACCCTCGGCGCGCTTGCGGACTGCTACGTACAGCTTGAAATAAAGCGGTACAAGCCCATAATCGACAATATTGTCTACCTCGGCTTAAAGAACGCTTTTTACGACCTTGTTAAAGAAAAAGAGAAAAAACACGCCGAAAATAAAGAAGATGAGGATTAAGTCCCGAAAGGAAATTAAAAAATTATGAACGACCCATACAGAATTTTAGGAGTAATGCCCTCCGCCTCGGACGAGGAAATTAAAACCGCCTACAAAAGCCTTATAAGGCAGTATTCGGGGGACAGCGGGAAAATTGCTGAAATCGACGAGGCGTACGATGCCATAATGGATATGCGCCGCGGCAGCTTTGAACAGGCTGCGGGCGGCTTAGCCGAGGTACGCCGTCAGATACAGAACGGCAACTACGGCGGCGCGGATGCAATGCTTGAAAGTATGCCCGAAAGAAACGCGGAATGGTACTTCCTGAAAGGCAGCGTTTGCTACGGAAAAGGCTGGCTTAACGAGGCATACGCGAATTTCGGCAAAGCCTGCGATTTAGAGCCGTATAACCAAGAGTACGCCTCGGCGTTAAGGCATATGAGCGAAAGCAAAAACGGCTATATGCGGGGCGACCCAAACGGCGGTTTCGACGGAGACAGGAGTTTCGGCTGCGGCGTGTGCGACATATGCAACGGGCTTATCTGCGCCGACTGCTGCTGCGAGTGTATGGGCGGGGACTGTATCCCCTGCTGTTAATTTATGGAAAGGTAGTGTCTTAGCTTGAAAAAGGTAAGCTATAAGGTTTCGCTGGGAGGGGTAATTTCCGCGCTTTGTTTGGTGCTGATGTTCCTTACGGCGGTGTTCCCCACCTTGAGTATGACAATGCCGCTTTTCGCGGGAATGTTAATAACGGTAGTTGCCATTGAGGTGAGCAGTTCATGGTCTTTGGTGACATATGCGACGGTGGCGGTACTGGCGTTCTTTGTGACCCCCGACAAGGAGGCGTGGCTGTTTTTTACGTTTCTTTTCGGGTACTACCCAGTTGCGAAGTCTTATTTTGAGAAGATGAAATTCAAGCTGTTGGGGTGGCTGTGCAAGCTGGCGGTTTTCAACGTTTCGATAGTGATAATTTTCAATCTGCTTAACGCCATTTTCGGCACGGTGGAGCTTGTGGAGGAATTTGAGTTTCTCCACGAATGGGTTATACCCGCGCTGTTAATTGCGGGAAATCTTATTTTTCTTTTGTACGACTACACCCTTACGCTGGTTACGGCGTGTTATTTAAAATGGTTCAGACCTACTTTTTTGAGGAAGTTCAAATAATTTAAGGCAATACCGCACAAAGATTGCCGTGCAGATGCGCGGCAGATTTTTCGTCAGATTGCACTAAAATTTCGCAGGCATACTGGCGTATGTCAAGAAATTTTAGTGTGATATGACGGAAAATATGCAAGCAGATGTGCGGCAAAGGCGTTAGCTGTTTTTTGTGCGGTGTTGCCTTAAGTAAAACATTGGCGGTCATTAACAAAATAATGACCGCTTTTTTGTTTATAACGCCGAAATTCCAAGTTTTGTTGGCAAAAGTCTTGACAACAAAACTTGGCAGTGCTATACTGTAATCAATGACAAGAAAACTTGTCAAAAGAAAACCAAACAACTACCGCAAGGAGGAAAAATTATGAACAAAGATGAAATTCTCGAAAAAAGCAAAGAGGAAAACAAAAACGCCGACCCGTACGAAATGGAAGTAACCGCAAAAGCTCATATAAACGGAATGTGGGGCGCGTTATTATGCGCCGCTGTATTAACGTTTATCAAATTTATAAAGGAAGATACATTTGATTTGAGCATTGTGGCGATGCTTTTGGTCTTGAACGCAGTGGTGCACACATACAAAGCCGTAAAGCTAAAGGAAAAAAAGTTTGTTACACAAGCTGTTTTATATTGCATTGCGGCTGTTCTTGAGACGGGTTCGGCAATTGTTCAAATAATGTTTCAAGGTTAAATAAGGAGGAACAATTATGAACAAAGATGAAATTCTCGAAAAAAGCAAAAAAGAAAACCAAAGCGCAGACCCTTATGAAATGGAGATAAACGCAAAAGCGCTTACAAACGGGTTATGGAGCGCGTTTGGGTGTACCGTTGTACTAACGTTTATCAAGTTTCTGAAAGAGAACGTGCTGGACTTTGGCTTGTTGGCGATGATTTGGGTCTTAAACGCAGTGGCATATACATACAAAGCCGTAAAGCTAAAGGAAAAAACGATTGTTATACAAGCTGTTTTATATTGCATTGTGGCTGTTATATGGACGGTTCTGACAATTTTTCAAATATTTCAAGGTTAGTTAAGGTAAGGAGGAACAATTATGAACAAAGATGAAATTCTTGAAAAAAGCAAAAAGGAAAACCAAAGCGCAGACCCGTACACAATTGAGGTACACAAAAAAGGCTTTTCGCTCGGCGTTTCGAGCGCGACGATAGTAAGCTCAATATTAATGCTTATACGGATTTTTAAAGAAAATACGGTGGATTTAAGCATAATGGCAATGATATTCGTTTTAAACGCCGTTATGTACACATACGCCGCCGTTAAGCTAAAGGAAAAAAAGACTGTTGGGGGAGCAATTATCTTTGATATTTTAGCTGTCGCGTGGGTAGCTTTGGCTGTAATTCAGACGTTGTGGGGTTTAGGCAATGGAAGATAAACTTGTTTTAAAAAACCGCCTTAAGGAAGTCCGCGCCGAAAAGGGGCTTTCCCAGACCCAACTCGCGGAAATGGTCGGTGTTTCCCGCAATACCATAAGCTCTATCGAGACGGGGCAGTTCAGTCCCACGGCAAAGCTTGCGCTTATTATCTGCATTGCCCTCGACAAAAAATTTGAGGAACTTTTTTTCTTTTAGTATCTGTCTCCAAGCTGCGTATATGTCTTTTTATCAATCTTTTGCTGCTGACCGCGTTAAAGAACCTTGCCGTACTTCTAAAGAAAAAAATTTACAAAAAATTCATTGACAAAAGCAAATGACGGTGGTATCATAATATCAATATGTGTAAAGGCTTTGATGAGGAGCAAAACGGTTTTCGGGAATTTTCAGAGAACTGCCGTAAGGTGCGAGGCAGTATTTTCCCGCCGATAATATATCACCTCGGAGCTTTCCGCCGAAAGGGGCTATATCCCAAGTAGTACGGAACGGAGTTCTCCCGTTACAGAGGAGCGTATTGACAGATACGGCAAAGTGCGGCAACGTTGCCGAACGAGAGTGGTACCGTGGAAGATTTTTATGCTTTCACCTCTTGATTTTATCTTGAGGTGAAGGCTTTTTTATTTTGTGTAAAAGAAAGGGAGATTTTTATGATTTTAAACGGTTCGCAGATAATTCTTGAATGTCTTTTGGAGCAAGGCGTTGACACGGTTTTCGGCTACCCGGGAGGGGCGGTGCTGAATATTTACGACGCGCTTTACGACTACAGCGACAGGATTACTCACATTCTTACCTCTCACGAGCAGGGGGCGTCCCATGCGGCGGACGGCTACTCCCGCACAACGGGAAAAACGGGGGTTGTTATCGCAACCTCGGGTCCCGGGGCGACAAACCTTGTTACGGGGCTTGCCACGGCTTATATGGACAGTATTCCCATGGTTGCCATAACGGGGAATGTTGCCACTTCCCTGCTGGGTCTTGACAGCTTTCAGGAGGTTGACATCACGGGAATTACCATGCCCATTACAAAGCACAACTATATCGTCAAGGACGTTACTAAGCTGGCGGACGCTATCCGCGAGGCGTTTTTCATTGCAAACGACGGCAGGAAAGGTCCCGTGCTGATAGATATTCCCAAGGACATCACCGCCGCCAAATGCGAGTATGAGCCGCAAAAACCGAGGGAACACACCTACTCGGTAAATGATGAGGAAATCGCCCAAGCTGCCGAAATTATCGCAAAAGCGGAAAAGCCGTTTATTTACGCGGGAGGCGGCGTTGTTTCCTGCGACGCCTGCCGTGAGCTTGCCCAATTGGCTGAAACGGTTGACGCGCCTGTGTCCCTTTCCCTTATGGGGCAGTGCGCTTTCGACAACACAAATCCCCGCTACACGGGTATGATGGGTATGCACGGCACGAAAACCTCTTCCCTTGCCCTTACGGAATGCGACCTGCTTATCGTTTTGGGCTCGCGGTTTTCCGACAGGGTGACCTGCAATACTTCCAGTTTCCGCACGGCGGCGGGACGGGCGAAGATACTCCACATCGACATCGACCCCGCGGAGGTAAACAAAAACATCACCGCCGACTATAAGGTCTGCGGCAACTTGAAAATTGTACTCGAAAAACTCAACGGACTTTTAAAACCCGTCAAGCACACCGATTGGCTGAACCAAATTGCCCAATGGAAAAAAACGTACCCCTTGTGTCAGGTCACGGAGGACGGCGATAAGGACGACGTTCTCCCTCAAGAGGTACTGGAAACTCTCCACGAAATAACAAACGGCGAGGCGATAATCAGCACCGAGGTTGGGCAGCACCAAATGTGGGCGGCGGAATTTTACGACTTCCGCAACCCGAGGAGCTTTGCCTCTTCGGGCGGACTGGGTACTATGGGGTACGGTCTGGGGGCGGCTATCGGCTGCAAAGTGGGCAACCCCGATAAAGTCGTGGTAAACTGCGCGGGAGACGGAAGTTTCTATATGAATATGAACGAGCTTACAACCCTTGCAAAATACCGCCTGCCCGTTATCGAGCTTGTGTTCAACAACAGCGTGCTGGGTATGGTAAGACAGTGGCAGAAACTTTTCTACAACAACCATTTTTCCCAAACCACCCTTGAAAAGCCCACCGATTTTGAACTGCTGGGCAAGGCTTTGGGCATAACGGCAATGACGATACGCACCAAAAGCGACATTCGCCCTGTGCTGGAAAAAGCCGTCGCCCTTAACGAGCCTGTGCTGATAAACTGTGTTATCGACAAGGACATCAACGTGCTGCCCATGGTTCCCGCGGGAGCGTCTATTGCGGAACCCATACTGAAAATTTAACGAAAGGATTGATACCAATGGCAAAGGTTCAGATATTCGATTCCACCTTACGGGACGGCGCGCAGGGCGAAAACGTGAATTTTTCCGTGGAGGACAAGTTCAGCGTTATGAAAGCCCTCGACGAATTCGGCATTGATTTTATCGAGGCGGGAAACCCCGCGTCCAACCCAAAGGATATGGAATTTTTCAAGCGGGCGGCGGAATGTCCCCCGAAACACTCAAAGCTTGTGGCATTCGGCTCGACCAGGCGGAAAAATACTTCCTGTGAGGAGGACGCCAACCTTAACGCTCTTGCGGACACAAATGTTGAGTACGTCTCGATTTTCGGCAAAAGCTGGGATATGCACGCCACCGAGATAATAAACACCACTCTTGAGGAAAACCTCAATATGATTTCCGACACAATACAGTACCTTAAATTAAAAGGCAAAAAGGTTTTCTTTGACGCGGAGCATTTTTTCGACGGATACAAGGAAAACCCCGAGTACGCTCTGAAAACCCTTAAAACCGCCGAGAAAGCGGGGGCTGCCGCCGCGGTGCTCTGCGACACAAACGGGGGCTGTTTCCCGGACGAAATTGCAGAAATTACAAAAAAAGCCGTTGAAACGGTAAATATCCCCATAGGCATACACTGTCACAACGATACGGGGTGCGCGGTGGCTAATTCCATAGCAGCCGTAAAGGCGGGAGCTTTACAGGTACAGGGCACAGTCACGGGCATAGGCGAGCGGTGCGGAAATACCAATCTTTCAACGGTTATCGCCAATTTACAGCTGAAAATGGGTATTGAGTGCGTTCCCGAAAAGTCGACCGCCCAGCTTACCCAGCTTGCAAGGTGCATTGCCGAGGTCTGCAATATGAAACTTACGGGCACTATGCCCTATGTGGGCAAAAGCGCGTTCGCCCACAAGGGCGGAATGCACGCGGACGGGGTGCAGAAAAATTCCCGCAGCTTCGAGCATATCCCTCCCGAAGCCGTGGGAAACAAGCGGAATATTCTTTTGTCCGAGGTTGCTGGGCGTTCCGCAATACTTCGCAGAATAAACGAGATCGCCCCCGAGCTTACAAAGGAAAGTCCCGAAACGAAAACAATAATAGACCTGCTGAAAGAAATGGAATTTAAGGGCTATCAGTACGAGGCGGCGGACGCGTCCTTTGAACTGCTTGTGAAAAAATATTTGGGCAGGACGGAAAACTTTTTTGAAATAAAATACTTTAAAATAATCGGCGAAAAAAGCGGCGGCACACAAAATCCCTCTTCGGCGATAGTAAAGGTCGCGGTAAACGGAAAAACGGAAATTGCCGCCGACGAGGGGGACGGTCCCGTAAACGCCATAGACAAGGCTCTCAGACAGGCTTTGACGGTGTTCTACCCCTCAATTGCGGACATTCACCTTATCGACTTCAAGGTGCGGGTGGTTGACGGCAGCGCGGCAACCGCCGCAAACGTAAGGGTACTTATAGAAAGCACCGACGGCAAGGACATCTGGACGACGGTAGGCGCGTCCACCGACATAATAAACGCCTCGGTAACCGCCCTTACCGACAGTCTCGAGTACAAACTCATGAAGGATAATTCTCGTAAAAATTCTTAAACCGCTCCATTGCCGAGGTGGGTTTTGCGTTTTTCAAGTACGCAAAGCCCACTTCCCTTTTGTTTATGGGTACGGTCAGGGGTATTTCTATAAGAGTACCCTCCGCAAGCTCTTTTTCAACAAAGCGTTTTATCACGCAGGCGACCCCTATGCCCGTTTTGACAAACTCGATAAGCATATCCATTCCGCTGACTTCCAAAATATGCTCGGGGACAATGCCGTTCTCGGCGAAATAGCGGTCAACGTGCATACGGGAGGCGTTCGCGCCGTCAAGGAGCATAATGTTGGCTTTTTCAAAAACGGCGGTTTCTTCGCGGATTTGCAGGTTGTCGATATAGGAACGGGTCGCCACGAAAACGTCCTCAATCTCGCCCAGGGAGTAAAAGCCTATGTCGGAAAGATTTTCCGGCTTGACGGTAAGGGCGATGTCTATCCTGCCGTCCGCAAGCTGTTTTATCAGCTTTGAGGAGGACTGACAGTCCACGGTGATTTTGACGTGGGGGTTTTCCCCGATAAAGCCCTTGAGGTAGGGCAAAAGCATATGCTTGCACAATATCGCGCTTGCCCCGAGCCGCAGTCTGCCTATGCCCAGCTCGTTTATGCGGCGGAGCCTGTCCTCCCCCGCGTGGATTATGTCGAAAGCGGTTTTAAGCTGTTCGTACATAATTTTACCCTCGTCGGTAAGGGTCACGCCCCTGTGGTTGCGGACGAAAAGCTGAGTACCGAGGCTTTCCTCCAATTTGGTAATAGACTTGCTTATTGCGGGCTGGCTGATGTAGTTAAGCTCCGCGGCGCGGGAAATGCTCTCGCACTCCGCAACGGCGCAGAACAGGCGGTAGCGGTTAAGGTTGCTTTCGGAAATCATAAAATCGCTCCTTAAAATTATAATTCTATGGAATAACGGTTATTCAAAACGGAGTTTTCGGAAAATTCCTCCGTCAGTACGCCGCCATTTTTAAGAATGGTTTTTATTGCTCCGATATTGTCTTTGTGAGTACATATCTCTACCCTGTCAAATCCCATTTCGCGGCATTTTTCCAGCGCAAGTTTAAGCATAATTGTGCCGTAGCTCCTGTCTCTTTTCCAAGGGGCAATTCCCGCGTGGAGATGACCTCGGTGTGTATTGGCGTGATTTATCTCAATACCGCCAAGTATCTCCCCCGAACCGTTCATCAGAAAATAAAGCGTGCAGGGAACGCCTGTTGACAGCATACTGCCTGTTGTGCGGTCGTCCTCGCAGCAGGCAAGCCATTCGGCATAGGTAAGGTTACGCTTTTTATTATCGCTGTATCTGCCAAGCAGCGACGGGTTTATATTCGTTTCGATTTCTTCCCAGCGGCTTATCATTTCTGTATAGGCTTTCTCGTGGGACTTGTCGGGAATTACCAAATGTAAATTTTCCATAGTATCACCTCAAGTTAAATTTCTCGAAAATACTTGCCATAAATTAAAATTATATCCGTTATTCATATTATGTATTTGAATTATATCATATTTTGTGGTATAATTCAAGTATAAAGTTATTATTTTTTTGAAAGGAATGATTTTTGCTATGGCAATGACAATGACGCAGAAGATACTTGCCGCCCACGCGGGTCTTGACAAGGTCGAGGCGGGACAGCTCATCAGGTGCAAGCTGGATATGGTTCTCGGCAACGACGTTACAACCCCCGTGGCTATCAACGAGTTTGAAAAAGCAGGTTTTTCGGGAGTTTTCAGCACCGAAAAAATTTCTATGGTAATGGATCACTTTACCCCCAACAAGGACATCAAGTCCGCCGCGCACACTAAGCAGTGCCGCGATTTTGCGGGTAAAATGAAAATCAAAAACTACTTCGATGTCGGCGATATGGGCATTGAACACGCCCTGCTCCCCGAAAAGGGACTTGTTGCAAGCGGCGAATGCGTTATCGGCGCGGACAGCCACACCTGCACCTACGGCGCACTGGGAGCTTTTTCCACGGGCGTGGGCTCTACCGATATGGCGGCGGGTATGGCTACGGGCGAGGCTTGGTTCAAAGTCCCCTCCGCGATAAAATTCAACCTTACGGGCAAACTTAACAAATACGTTATGGGCAAGGACGTTATTCTCCACATTATCGGTATGATTGGCGTTGACGGCGCGCTTTACAAGTCTATGGAATTTTCCGGCGAGGGACTGAAAAACCTCTCTATGGATGACCGTCTTTCCATGGCTAATATGGCTATCGAGGCGGGCGCAAAGAACGGTATTTTCGCCGTTGACGAGATCACAAAGGCGTATCAAGCCGATAAGGTGAACCGCCGGTACACCGTTTACGAAGCCGACCCCGACGCTCCCTACGACGCGGTGTACGATATTGACCTTTCGGCAATTAAGCCTACCGTCGCGTTCCCTCACCTGCCCGAAAATACCAAAACTATCGACGAGGTGGGCGACGTCAAAATCGACCAAGTCGTTATAGGCTCGTGCACAAACGGCAGAATGGAAGACCTTGAAATGGCTGCCGAGATTATCAAGGGCAAAAAGGTACACGAGGGCGTGCGGTGCATAGTTATCCCCGCCACCCAGAAAATCTACCTCGAGGCTATGAAAAAGGGTCTGCTTGAAATTTTCATAAACGCTGGCTGCGCCGTTTCAACGCCTACCTGCGGTCCCTGTCTGGGCGGACATATGGGTATTCTTGCCAAAGGCGAGAGAGCCGTCGCTACCACAAACAGAAACTTTGTGGGACGTATGGGTCACCCCGAGTCCGAGGTATACCTTGCCTCTCCCGCAGTTGCCGCAGCCTCGGCGATAACAGGCAAAATCAGCGGCGTAGACGAGGTTCTTTAAGAAAGGAGTTTTTAATATGAAAGCATTCGGTAAAGTACACAAATACGGCGACAACGTGGATACGGACGTTATCATTCCCGCAAGATACCTTAACTCCGCCGACCCAAAGGAGCTTGCCCAGCACTGTATGGAGGACATAGACAAGGATTTCGTGAGCAACGTCAAGGAGGGCGACATTATGGTGGCAGTGCAGAATTTCGGCTGCGGCTCGTCCCGTGAACACGCTCCCCTGTCTATCAAGGCGAGCGGTATTTCCTGCGTTATAGCCTCCACCTTTGCGAGGATTTTCTACCGCAACGCCATAAATATCGGTCTGCCCATTTTAGAGTGCGCCGAGGCTGCCGAAAATATCGAAAGCGGCGATGAGGTCGAAGTTGATTTTGACACGGGCGTTATCACAAACAAGACAAAAAATCAGACCTACAAGGCTCAGCCTTTCCCCGATTTTATGAAGGATATTATCAACGCGGGGGGACTTTTGAAATCACTTAAAAATAATTAAAAGGAGCACAGACAATGACATACGAAGAATATTCGGCTCTCGGCAAAACGGAAAAAATCGCCGCAAGCGTTGCTCCCTGCGGGCTTATCTGCGAGCTTTGCAGCGAACGCACACATTGCAGGGGCTGCAATTTCAGCAGACGGAACGAAATAGAGTGCTGCTGTTTTCAGAGAAAATGCTGCGATGAAAAGAATTTTAAAGGCTGCTGGGAATGCCCGGATTTTTCCTGCGGAAAGGATATGCACAACGTTTCCGAACACGGCATAAGGCTTATTGCATTTGTGCGGTACATAAAGGAAAACGGCTTGGAACGTTTTGCGGAAAGAATTGCCGAAAACGAGAAAAACGGCATTATTTATCAACGCGATCCTAAAAATTACACGGGCGATTACGACGGTTTCAGCAATGCCGAGGACGTTATAAATCTTGTCGAAAACGGAAACAGTAACCTTGCTTATATGCGGTTACGGCGATGATACGCCTAATGACATAACATTTTATATTTATGAAAAATAAGTACACAGAAAGGATTTTTAATATGAACAAAAATATTGCGGTTATCAAGGGCGACGGAATAGGTCCCGAAATTGTTGGCGAAACCATTAAGGTTATGAACAAGGTCGGCGAGAAATTCGATCACACATTTAATTTTACGGACGTGCTTATGGGCGGCTGCGCTATCGACGCCACGGGCGTTCCCCTGCCCCGGGAGACTATCGACATCTGTCTCAAATCGGACAGCGTTCTCCTGGGCGCGGTGGGCGGTCCCAAGTGGGACACTCTCCCGGGAAATCTCCGTCCCGAGGCGGGTTTGCTGGGAATCAGAGGCGCTTTAAAGCTGTTCGCCAATATCCGTCCCGCAAAGCTGCTTGCTCCCCTTGCCTCGGCTTGCCCTCTGAAAAAGGAAATCACCGATTCGGGACTTGACCTTGTTATCGTCCGCGAGCTTATCGGCGGCGCGTATTTCGGCGAGAGGAAAACCTACACCGACGAAAAGGGAGTTAAGCACGCAAGCGATTCAATGGCGTACGCCGACTACGAGGTTGAAAGAATTTGCCGCGTGGCTTTCGATATGGCGAAAAAACGCCGCGGCAAGGTTCATTCCGTGGACAAGGCTAACGTGCTTGACTCCTCGCGGCTTTGGCGGGAGATTTCCCACAAGGTTGCCGCCGAGTACCCCGACGTTGAGTTTAACGACATTCTTGTTGACAACTGCGCTATGCAGCTTGTGAGAAATCCCGGACAGTTCGACGTTCTCGTTACCGAAAACCTTTTCGGCGATATTCTTTCCGACGAGGCGTCTATGATAACAGGCTCGCTTGGAATGATACCCTCCGCCTCGCTGGGCGAGACTTCTCTCGGTCTGTACGAACCTATCCACGGCTCTGCCCCCGACATCGCGGGACAAAACAAGGCTAACCCTATCGCAACGATACTTTCGGCGGCGATGATGTTCCGCTACTCGTTCGATATGGCTGCCGAGGCCGACGCTGTTGAAAACGCGGTAAACGCCGCCCTTGAGGAGGGTTACCGCACTTCCGACATAATGTCCGACGGCGCGGGACTGAAATGCGTTTCCTGCTCCGAAATGGGAGATATTATTGCGGCGAAAATATAAAGTTGCTTAATAAGAAATTACCCGAAAAGACGTTAATCTTTTCGGGTAATTTTTTATCCGTAAACAGGTCTGTACGCAGGCATTGCCATATCAAGCAAAAGCACCGCCGCGGCAATAATTAAAGCCGCCGCCCCGCAAACTTTTTTAATGGTTGATACCGCTCTTATATATTTTTCGGATTTGGCACGCTTGCTTAATCCGCTCATAACCAAGCCTATACCCAGCGCACAGCCTACCGCCGCAAGATGAATTAACAGCATAAACATAAAAAACATTGAGTCTCCCGCATAAGTCTCGCCGTAATAACGATCCACCCAATTTAATAATCTTATGCTGAACTGTACTTTTACAAGATATATCCAGCAAATAAAAGTCATCGGCAGCGATATAACCCACTTCAAAACCGCCTGTCCGATAGTTTCGCTCAACTCCGCAAAAAATGACATAACTGCGCATAAAATAATAATCGGAAACACTAAACCAGACGCTTTCAACGATAAATCGGTAATAAGATAATGCGACGGCTGAAAAACATTGCTATTGAAAAAGCTCCGAAAAAAATTTTGCCCCAACTTATTTTCGGTTTTGTTTTTGGTAAATCAGTGGGATTTTCCGCAGTTTCTTCATTAAAATTTCTTTCATTGTATGGGTCGTACACTTCTTCTTTTGTATTATTTTCCATAAAAATACCTCCGTTTATACTAATTCGTATATTGAGCATTATAACATAAAAATAAAATTTTGTCAATAAATATTACAAAAATGTAATACCCGAAAAGATACGCTCTTCTCGGGTATTTTTATACCCCGCAAACGTTTGGGAAAGCTTGACAAATTCCCCGTTTTGAAGTATAATTATAATGGAATTGTATTTGCGGAATTATAACAAAGGAACGTTAAAAAAATGGTTATTTCACTTGAAAATATAAGTAAATTCTATAACGGCAGCCAAGTGCTGAAAAACGTTGCGCTGACTGTCGAGGATAGCGACCGTATCGGGCTTATCGGCATAAACGGCTGCGGGAAGTCCACCCTGCTGAAAATTATCACGGGACGGGAAGAGCCCGAGACCCAGCCCGAGCCGAATACCGCCCGCATTTCGCTGACAAAAAATACCACTATCGGCTTTTTGGAGCAGAATTCGGGTCTCGACCGCGGCAGCACCATTATCGAGGAAATGCGCTCGGTTTTTTCGGAACTGCTTGAAACCGCCGACCGTCTGCGAGAGCTTGAAACCCTTATGGCTGACCCCGGCGCTCACAGCGACGAAAAACGCTTTGCGGAAATTTCCGCCGAGTACGACCGCAAAACCGCCTACTTTGAGTCCAACGACGGCTACCTTATAAATGTAAATATTACCAAAGTCCTGAACGGCATGGGCTTTCCCCCCGAGACATACGACAGGGTTATTTCCACATTAAGCGGCGGCGAGAAAACCCGTCTCGCGCTGGCAAAGCTGCTGCTTGAAAATCCCAAATTGCTCATTTTGGACGAGCCTACCAACCACCTTGATTTCACCACAATAATGTGGCTTGAGGATTATTTGCAGGACTACAAAGGCGCGCTGCTGATAGTCTCCCATGACAGGTATTTTTTGGACAAGCTCACTACCTCCACCTGCGAGATTGAGCGGGGCGTGCTGAAACGCTATAAGGGGAATTACTCCGCATTCGCCGTACAGAAAAAGGCGGACACGGAACGTCAGCTAAAGGAATATGAGGCTCAGCAGGAGGAAATAGCCAAACTTCAGGATTTTGTAGACCGCAACCTTGTGCGTGCGTCCACGTCAAATATGGCTAAAAGCCGTATCAAAAAGCTGGAGGCTATGGAAATTATCGAAAAGCCCGTGCTGTATGAAAAGTCCGCCAAAATCAAGTTTGAGTACGACATTGTACCGCCCGTGGACCTGCTGACGGTAAAAAATATCGACGTTTCCGTGGGCGGCGGCGCAGAACGCAAGACCCTTGTGGACAGCCTTTCCTTTGAGGTAAAGCGGGGGGAAAAGCTGGGCATAATTGGCTCTAACGGCATAGGCAAGTCCACCCTGCTGAAAATTATTCAGCGGAAACTCCC
This sequence comes from Ruminococcus sp., assembly GCA_023665505.1. Classification (GTDB taxonomy): domain Bacteria; phylum Bacillota; class Clostridia; order Oscillospirales; family Ruminococcaceae; genus RGIG8773. Next base: position 3,287 of record JAMPDU010000016.1, on the reverse strand, counting down.
CTGCTCCCACGGCATAATCGAGTGGACGAAAAACGTGAAAATTTCCTACTTCGACCAGGAAAACGCCCAGCTTGACCCGCGAAAAACCGTTATGGACGAGGTACATTCCCGTTACAGAACGATGTCGGACAGGGAAATCCGTTCCCTGCTCGGCTGCGTGCGGCTTGTTGGGGAAAACGTTTTTAAGCAAGTGGGTGTAATAAGCGGCGGCGAGCGGGCAAAGCTATGTTTCGCAATAATGATGCTGGAGCGTGGCAACGTCCTCATTCTGGACGAGCCTACAAACCACCTCGACATCGACACCAAAGAGGTTCTGGAGCAGGCTTTGTGCGAGTTTGACGGGACGATAATTTTCGTTTCCCACGACCGCTATCTGCTGAACAGGCTTGCCACGAGGATTATTGAAATTACCGAAAATTCCGTGGAGAGCTTTAACGGCGGCTTTGACGATTACATCGCGGTAAAGCGTGAAAAAGATGCGGCGGAACAGCAAGTCCTCGACCGCGAAAAGCAGGAAAAGGCAAAGCAGCTCGCGGAGGAAAAAAGCGTTAAGGCGTACCGCTCAAAGGAGCAGCGCGCCGCCGACGCCAAAAAGCGAAACCGCGTCAAGGAGCTTGAAAAGGAAATCGAGCGGCTTGAGGCGGAAATGGAAAACGTCCAGCGGGAGCTTGCCGACCCCGAGGTCTGCGCCGATTATCAGCTTATGCAGGAAAAATGCGCCGCTCTGGAGGATATGAAAAAGCTCTGCTCCGACTGCGAGGAGGAATGGCTTGCGCTTTCCGAGGAGCTGGGACAGTAAAAAATAAGCCCGAAAGCGGTTTGACTAACCGTTTTCGGGTTATTATTTTAACATAAAAAATTGTTATTTCTTGCCAATTTTACTTTTGATTATCGCTTGGCATTATCAAAGCCGCTATAAGGTACGCCGCAATTCCTACGCCCGAAAAAGCGCCGATTACCGTCCATACGACCCGCACCACCGTGGTATCAATGTTAAGATACCGTGCAACTCCGGAGCATACTCCGAAAATTTCACAATCGGATTCGCATCTCATAAGTTTTTTCATAGTATCACCGCCTGTAAATTACAATTTATTATATATAGTATACATTAAACAGACCGATTTGTCAAGCATAATGTCATAAAATGTAATTTTAAAAAATTTTTTTCAAATATCTCTTGACAAATTATATTATATGTTGTATAATATAATCAGACTTAAAGCAAAGCCGTCAAAAAGCCTTGCTTTAACTAAGGAAATTAAAGGAATAGCGGCTGATTTGGGAATTTCTGTTCTCTATCCTTTAAGTCTCTATTCTCTGAAAAGGAGGGCTAATATGGTTTTTCCGGTCAGCGCGGCTCTGCTGGACGCGCTTGTGCTTTCGGTTGTTTCGGAGGAAGATACCTACGGGTACAAAATAACTCAGGAAATACGGGGAGCTATGGAAATGTCGGAATCAACGCTGTACCCCGTTTTGAGGAGACTGCTGAAAAATGAGTTTCTCACAAGCTACGACCAAGAGTATATGGGCAGAAACCGACGATACTACAAAATTACCGAAAAAGGCATTGAACAGCTTAAAGTTTACCGCGGGGAATGGGTCGTCTATAAGGACAAAATAGACGCGCTTATTTCCCGTCAGGCAGAAAAGGAGGTTAATTTATGACGCGTGCGGAATATTTATCGGAACTTGACTCGCACCTTATCACCCTGCCCAAAGAGGAAAGGGATATGGCTGTGGGATTTTACGACGAATACTTTGAGGAGGCAGGTGCAGAAAAGGAGCAGGAGGTTATCGAGGAGCTTGGAAAGCCCTACAACCTCGCCCGAACCATTATCGGCGAGACTTCGCTGTACTCAAAAAGCGAGGTGTACATCAAATACAAGGAAAGCAAACCTATGCCCATAAACACCACGGGAGTGTTTGCGTCCTTGAGGAAACCCGAGGCTTTCGAGCCTGTTGACCACACAAGCGACGTTATGCCGCCCCGTGCTCAGCAGGAACAGCAGAAACAGGCTGCAAATCAGTCTCCCGAGGAGGACATTATGCCCAACCGCGCTATGCCGCCTCATCACGACGACGGCATTAAAATGTACGGCGCAAACGCGGCGGGATATACGGAACAGGCGCAGGGTACAAACGCTAATCAAAACACAAATCAAGGCGGTAACGTCAATTTCGACCCGTACTACACCCACGGCGGCGAAAGCGGCTATACCCCTCCCCCGCCCCGGGAGCAGCCCAAACAGGGTATGAGCGCGGGCTGGATAGTTTTCTGGGTACTTATATCGGTTTTTGTAATTATTCCCATTGTGATACCTGTAATTTTCGCGATATTCGTGACAATGATTGCAGTTGCGGCGGCGGCTGTTGCGTGCCTTATCGCGGCGGTAATCGCGTTCGTATCGGGCTTGATACAGTTCGCCACATCAATTCCCACGGCGGTTGGACTTATCTGCGCGGCGGTGTTAATCCTCGGCGTCGGCTTGATGCTGCTTTCGGGTTCCCTTGCGTTTTTCTTTAAGCTGCTGCCCTGGACGGTACGCAAAATAATCGGACTTTTCTCAAAAAGGAGGACGGCATAATGGCTAAAGTATGTATTAAATTGCTTGTAACAGGCATAATCTTATTTATAGTCGGCATTATCGGCATGGCGGTGCTGGAGGTAAACGGCTATGACGCGGTGTACTCTCTCCCCGTGAAAAATAACGCCACAAATACAATTTCCGAAGTGGCGGTAGTCGACGGCGGGTACACCTATTACTGGGACGGCGAGGACGACGATTTTTTTACTGTAAACCTTGAAAACGCCGATACCGTAAGAGGTCTTGACATTGATGTCAGCGCGGGAAGTTTCAACGTTATGACGGGAAACGAGTTAAGTATTTCGGGTACGGAAGTCGACCTTGATCGCCTTGAATATTATATTGAGAACGGCGTTCTGCATGTAAGCTACTCCCCCGGATTTTACCTTTTCAACTGGGATTTTGACGGTATTAACAATTTCGGCGACGCGGATATTATTATCACACTTCCCCCCGAAATGTATGATACCGCAAATTTCACCGTCAAGGCGGGCGAACTTACCGTTATTGACTTTGAAACAGCCAGTCTTTATATCGACCTTGCGGCGGGCGAACACTATTTCTCAAACGTCAGCGCGGCAAAGTCCGCCCAAATAAAAATGACGGCGGGAAACTGTACCTTTGAGAACTGCGTTTTCAACAACGCCGACATCAAAATGACGGCGGGAGAAATGTACTTGAGTTTTTGCGAATTAATCG
>JAMPDU010000169.1 GCA_023665505.1 Ruminococcus sp. | reverse complement strand
GACGAAAAATCTGACTGCGCAATCCGCACACAATCTTTGTGCGGTATTGCCTTAACAGTAAATATTGCTAAAAAATAACATTTTATAAGGAGAGAATTTTTATGTCAGGACATTCCAAATGGAATAATATCAAAAGGAAAAAAGAGGCGACGGACGGCGCGAAAGCGAAGATTTTCACCAAAATAGGACGTGAAATCACCGTCTGCGTAAAGGAGGGCGGCGCAGACCCCAACAACAACGCCAAGCTCCGCGACCTTATTGCGAAAGCTAAGGCTAACAACGTCCCCAACGACAATATCGACCGCGTTATCAAGAAAGCGGCGGGGGGCGGCGACAAAACAAACTATGAGGCGAACGTTTACGAGGGTTACGGACCAAACGGCGTGGCTGTAATAGTCGAGACCTTGACAGACAACAAAAACCGCACTGCGGGGGACATTCGCCACTATTTCGACAAATTCGGCGGCAATTTGGGTACGACGGGCTGCGTGTCCTTTATGTTCACAAGCAAGGGCATTATCATTGCGGAGGCGGGCGGTCTTGACGAGGACAAGGTTATGGAGGACGTTTTCGACCTTGGCGCGTCGGATTTCTCCATGGAGGACGACGCAATCGAGATAGAAACAGAGCCGAACGACCTTGCCGCTGTCCGGGACGGACTTACCGAAAAGGGTTACAAGCTCCTTTCCGCGGACGTTGAGATGATACCCTCAACCTACACCACCCTCACCGACGAGGACGCAATCAAGAAAATGAACCTCCTGCTTGAAAACCTCGAGGACAACGACGACGTACAGAACGTCTACCACAACTGGGATATACCCGATTCAGAGGATAGTGAATAGAGGGCAGAGAATAGAATTGTAAACCGTTATTTTAATGCTGAAATATTAAAAATCAAACAGAGGTAAGAAGTAAGAGGTAAGAGAACGTGAAAATTAAGTTTTCTATCCTCTACCCTCTAACTTCTATCTTCTGAGAGAGGAAGTCTTTTAAAATGAAGTGGACAGGTTTAAACGACCTCAGAGAAAAATATCTTTCGTTTTTTGAAAGCAAAAACCACACAAGAATGGCAAGCGCGTCCCTTATTCCCCACGGGGACAACAGCCTGCTGCTCATCAACAGCGGCATGGCGCCCCTGAAAAAATTCTTTTTGGGACAGGAAACTCCCCCCAACGTGCGGGTCACCACCTGCCAGAAGTGTATCCGCACCCCCGACATCGAGCGGGTGGGCAAGACCGCCCGTCACGGCACATATTTTGAAATGCTGGGGAACTTCTCGTTCGGTGACTACTTCAAAAAAGAGGCTATCGCATGGGCTTGGGAATTTTTGACAGGCGTGCTGGAAATCCCCGCCGACAGGCTTTGGATAACCGTTTTTGAGAGCGACGACGAGGCGGAGCAAATTTGGATAAACGACATCGGCATACCGAAAGAGAGAATTAAACGTCTCGGCAAAGCCGACAATTTTTGGGAGCACGGCAGCGGACCCTGCGGACCTTGCTCCGAGATACATTTCGACAGGGGAGAGAGCTACGGACCTTTTGAAAGTTTCGAGCAAGCCAGCGACTGCGACCGCATAATCGAGATTTGGAATTTGGTTTTCTCCCAGTTTGACAGCGACGGCAACGGCAATTACGCCGAAATGGCGCACAAGAATATCGACACGGGTATGGGTCTTGAAAGGCTTGCCTGCGCAATGCAGGGCGTTGACAACCTTTTCGAGGTTGACACCGTGCAGAATATTATGAAACACATCAGCAAAATCGCAGGGGTTGAGTACAAAACCGACGAGAAAAAGGACGTTTCACTGCGGGTTATCACCGACCATATCCGCTCCACAACCTTTATGGTTGGGGACGGCGTGACCCCCTCAAACAACGGCAGGGGCTACGTTCTGCGCCGCCTTTTGAGACGTGCCGCCCGTCACGGCAGACTTTTGGGAATTGACAAGCCTTTCCTCTATGAAGTGGTGGACACGGTTATCGCCGAAAACGCTGCCGCCTACCCCGAGCTGGAGGAGCGGAAGGCGTACATCAAAAAACTTATCCGCAGCGAGGAGGAAACTTTTGCCAAAACCATTGACAAGGGCATGGAAATTCTTACCGAAAAAATCGACGCGGTGCTGAAAAACGGCGGCAAAACGCTTAGCGGCGACGACGCGTTCCTGCTCAGCGACACATACGGTTTCCCAATCGACCTGACTGTGGAAATCGCCGAGGAAAAGGGCATTGCCGTTGACAACGACCGCTACACCGAGTGCCTCAACGAGCAAAAGAAAAAGGCTCGGGACGACCACGACAAGAAATCCGGCTCTTCTTGGGAGGACGGTACTCTTGCGGTTGAGTGTAAAGCTACCGACTTTACAGGCTATTCCTCAATGGAGGAGCAAGCCGAAGTGCTGGCGATTTTTGTGGACGGCGAAAGCGTTCAGACCGCAAACGACGGCGACGAGGCGGTTATCGTCCTTGACAAAACGCCTTTCTACGCCGAAAGCGGCGGACAGGTGGGGGACACGGGCGTTATCAGCGGCGCAATGACGGCGTTCGAGGTGTCCGACACGAAAAAAATCCACAGCGGGCATTTCCTCCACTTCGGCACGGCGCAGGGTACTGTTTCCGTGGGCGACGGCGTTACGGCGGCGGTTGACAGGCAACGGCGCGCCTCCATTATGCGCAACCACACCGCGGCGCACCTGCTGCAAGCGGCTTTGCGCAAGGTTCTGGGCGACCACGTGCACCAAGCGGGACAGCTTGTGGACGGCGAGAGAGTGCGTTTCGACTTTTCCCACTTTGAGGCGGTAACCCCCGACGAGCTTAAGGAAATCGAGGGAATTGTCAACAAAAACATTCTGGACGCCATAAACGTCACCATGACCGAAATGCCCATTGACGAGGCGCGGAAACTGGGCGCAATGGCTCTTTTCGGCGAGAAGTACGGCGACGTCGTGCGGGTTGTGGACGTTAAGGGTACGTCTATCGAGTTCTGCGGCGGCACGCATATCGACAACACCTCAAAAATCGGGCTTTTCAAAATAGTTTCGGAAAACTCCGTAGCCGCAGGCGTACGGCGTATCGAGGCGGTAACGGGTTCGGGGGTTCTTGCCCTTATCGACGATTATAAGGAAATTATTTCCAAGTCAGCCCAAGCCGTAAAAGCAAATCCCGCCGAGCTTGCGGTTCGCTGCGGCGCAATCGCGGGAGAGGTCAAGTCCCTTGAAAAAGAGGTTGCCGACCTCAAGGGCAAAATCGCCGCCTCGCAGCTCGATACCCTCTTTAACGGCGCGGTAACGGTAGGTTCGGTGCAGGTCATCACCGCCGTTCTGACGGACACCGCCCCCGACGTCCTCCGCGCAATGGGCGACAAAATCAAGGACAAGTCCGCAAACGCCGTGGCTGTAATCGCCGCCGTGAACGGCGCAAACGGCTCGATAATCTGCGTTTGCGGCAAGGATGCGGTTTCCGCCGGTGCGCACGCGGGCAAGATAGTGCAAAAGGTTTCCGCCCTGACGGGTGGAAAAGGCGGCGGACGTCCCGACAGCGCAATGTCGGGCATGGGCGACGTTGCCAAGGCTAAGGAGGCTGTCGCCGCGGCGGGCGGAATAGTCGCCGAATTTGTAAAATAACCGTAAACTTTTTAAGGAGAATTTATTATGGAAGATTGTCTTTTCTGTAAAATAATAGCGGGGGAAATCCCAAGCTCAAAGGTGTACGAGGACGAGTACGTTTACGCTTTTAAGGACATTAACCCCCTCGCGCCCGTCCATATTTTGGTAATTCCCAAGAACCACATCTCGGGAGCGAATGAGATAACCGGGGAAAATTCGGCGGTTGTGTCGAAAATTTTCGAGGCAGCGGCAAAAATTGCCAAAGAGCAAGGCATTGCCGAGGACGGTTTCAGGATAGTCACAAACTGCGGCGAAAACGGCTGTCAGAGCGTTAAGCACCTGCATTTCCATATTTTAGGCGGCAGGAAACTTGACGTGACAATGGGTTAACTTTGTTTTGAAAGGACTGAATTAAAATGGTGCGGAAAATGGCTTATATAGGCTCGTCCTATCTGATTGGGCTGTTTTTCGCATCTTTTTTAAATGTCAGCGCCAACGTCCTCGCCGCCTTTTCGGCGATTGTGGTTTCGGTGACGGCAATGATTTTATTCGGCAGGAAGTCCTTTAAAATTTCCGTCTGCGTGATAAGCGGGGCGGCGGCAATGCTTTTGTATGGCTTATATGAACAATTTGTGTACAAAAATATAATAAAATACGACGGCTGCGAGGTTGAGATAAAGGGCGTTATAACCGATTGCACCGAGCTGCGGGGGGACAAAACGTCATACATTGTAAAAGGCGTGATAAACGGCGATGTTACCGCGAAAATCAGCTGCTATGCCGACAGCACAGACGCCCAAATAGGCGACGGCGTGACCGTCCGAGGGACTGCCGCGGGGTTCAAAAACAGCTACACCTTTCCCGCCGAGGACTATTACAAGGCAAAAAATATGTTCCTGCGGATAAATTACGTCAAGGATTTTGAGTACGCGCCCCGCACGGGCTTTTCGGCAAAGCGGGCGCTGTACGCCTACCGTGACAAAATAATCCGCGTTATCGGCGATAACATGGATACCGACGGCAAGGCGGTTATGGAGGCAATGCTTTTCGGCGACAAATCCGAGCTTGAAAGTACGCAGAAAACTCTTATGTACCGCGCGGGCATAGGTCACCTTATGGCGGTTTCGGGGGTGCACCTTTCGGTGGTATGTTCCTTTTTTTGGGTATTTCTTTCACGGCTGCCGATTAACAAATTTTTCCGTTTCGGACTTTTATCGGTACCCATTCTCTGCTTTGCGGCAATGGCGGGATTTTCCAATTCGGTTGTACGAGCGGCGATTATGATGACAATCGTCTACGGCGCAAGCCTTTTCCGGCGGCGGTCGGACGTTTTCAACTCTTTGGGAATTTCTGTAATTTTACTTACGGCGTTTTCCCCCTTTGCCGTCCGGGACGCCTCTTTCCTGCTTTCCGTGGGCGGCGTTTTCGCCATAGGAGTTGCCGCTCCCGCGCTTATAAAAGCTATAGAGCAGTACCGCCAATTGGGAAATTTTTCAAAATCGGTGATAACCTCCGTCTGCGTAACGCTGATGATTTTCCCCGTAACGGTGCTGTTTTTCGACGAGGTTTCGGTAATGTCGCCGCTGTCGAACCTGCTGCTTATGCCGGTTTGCGAGCTTATACTCGCCTGCGGAATAATCGTCGTCCTTACGGGCGGAGCGGCGGTTATAGCCGTCCCCGTTCTGAAAATCTGCGAGGTTTTATGCGGAATAGTCCTCGCCGTCTCAAAGCTGATAGGCAGGCTGCACTTTTCCTACATACCGCTGGGCAGCGATTTTGTGAAAATATCCGCGGCTTTTTCGGTTGGACTGATTGCCGCGCTGTTCCTGCTGACGAGAAAAGCCGGGACGACGGCTGCCGCGGCTGCGGTTGTTTTGGCGTTCGCGGCGGTTTCGGTGAACCTCCACAGGCTTGTTTCGACGGATATTTCCGCGGCGTTTTTCACGGACGGCGGCAGTACGGCGGCGGTTGTTCATAACGGGCGTTCCGCGGCGGTGATAGACCTTGACGGCGGGGGAGCGGCGTCCTCGGCTGTAAAATACCTCAACAGGAACGGCGTTTACAAGGTGAGTTCGCTGATACTCCACTCGGGAGCGAATACCTCGCTGCCGATATACGGTAACGCTTTGGAGCTTTTCGAGCTTTCGGCGGTGATGCTGCCCGAAAGGGACAAGTCCCTCGCCGTTGGGGAATGTTACTTTTACGAGGACAACCGATATTTTGAAACGGCGGGCTGCACGGTATATTTTTACAGTGAAAGCGTTATAAAATTGGAGTGCGGGGGCGCGAAAATTATTTTGTACACCGATAAGTCGGAGTACTCTTTCCCCGAGGAGTACGCCGCCGCAGTAAGATACGGCGGCAATTCGCGGGACAACGACCCGGACAGCGGCATTATCGCGGTAATGAGCGAAAAGGGCGAGGCGACCGCGGT
>JAMPDU010000168.1 GCA_023665505.1 Ruminococcus sp. | reverse complement strand
CTGTTACTGCTTTTCATTGGTATAATATATGATTGAGATTTTTAAATCAGCGAATCTTCATTTAAATTTGTTCCGCTTGTAGATGCAATTCTGTATCAAAGTCTTAGCTTTATATGTACACACTCTAAAAAATTACGAAAAAATAATTGAATTTATTTCGGAATAAATATCAGTAAGCTTTTTAAGCGAGGCAATTATTTGATTATTTACATCGCTTGAAATACTTGCCTTAGTCAGCATTTTCTCCATAAACTGCTTTTCCATTTCGTCATATTCGTTATCCGAAAGCAATAACGCGGTAAGCTCCAAAATCACAATTTTCAACTCTGTTTCGGAGCTGATTTTTATCATTTTCTCCACGGCGGCGTCAAGTTCGTTTTCGGCTGTATACCGTACATTATCCAACTGCATTTCCTCGCAGTACTGTCTGATATACTCCTTTTCCTTTTCATCAAAATCATTATTTGACATTGACGCATGGATACATAAATCCAAAAACAACTCTTTTTGCTCATTTGATAATCTGTTAAGATACATTTAAATCATCCTTTCTTTTTATGCAACTTTATCGTAAATTTGTTTAGCGTCAGACAATGCAGAAGCAATTTCATCATTATTGACGCTGTTAAACTCATCTTCTGTATTTGCCTGTTCAACAAGTTTTACTTGACACATTTTATAAAGCAAGCCAACCAACAAAATTGTATTTTCCGTCACCCTTTTTTCGGCAGAGGTAAATAAATTCCAATCGGTTTTCCCGTCAACGGAAATAATTGTACGTAGCTTATTGAAATAAAGACCGTAAATTTCGTTGATTTTATTAAGCTGCTCCTTAAAGTCTTCAGCGGCAATTTCAAGCTCAACCAAATAGCTGCATATACGTTTCACTTTTGCCCGAGCTTCTCCCGCTTGTCTGTATGCTTCGTCAGCTTTGTCAGATAATTTTGAACCTGTAATATTAAAAATTACACCTCCGACGAGCAATCCTATTCCCGCTGTACTTAGCCCAAGCATTGTTGTACCTAAAGCTATACCTCCGCCGCCTGCCGCAATTGCACCGCCGCCCAAAGCCGCCAAAGTTGCATTGGTCGCCGCCGCTCCGCTTAAAGAGGCAATAGCAGTTCCTGTAGAGGCTGTGCCGAGAGCCATAACAGCTGCTGTGGTCGCACCTGCCGCCGCAAAGCCTCCCGCCGTTCCCGCCGCGGCTCCTCCAAGTCCGCCAAGAAGCACTCCTGCTCCGACAGACGCTTCATTCAGCTTTTCGGCATTGTACTCCGGAATTTTTATTCCGTCAATTTCAATTTCTTTCATCTGAGGACGATTTTGAATTTTTTCAATTACATCAGAAAACATTTTAAAGCTTTCCAAAATAGTAAGTTCAAACTGTCCCAATTCGTCCATAATTGAAGTTGTCGCCTCATTTTGTTTCTCAAATTTTTTCTGACTTTCCTCCATAATTGATTTAGCCGATTTCATGGTGTCGTTAGCGTCTTTCATTTTTACAGCGCCGTGTATTCCGCTGCCGACGCCTGTTACAGCGCCAACACCCGCGACAATTCCCAAAATTAATGGCAATGGCATTATTTTTTACCTCCTGAATTATTTTTTAATATATTGCAGGCTTCATAATTAAGCCTGTAATATTCCTCAATTGTGATAACGTCCTTAAAATAAGCTTCATAGCTTTCATCTACACGGCACAGCAGAGGACGTTCATTATAAATACCGCACTTATTGCCGCGTAAATATTTGCATATGCCGTTTCCCATATCCAGTTCCGCATAAAGCGGAGACTTATTAAGATTACGGCAGCATTCGCCGCACATATCACACTTAAACATTATTCAAATACCAATGTATTGTTTCGATTACCCATAAATTCATCAAAATCGCCTGTCCATGGGAGCTTTATACCAAGTTTCTCGGTGATATTCTTTAAAATAAGGTTAAGACTTTCGTCATTATCACATTTAAGCAATTCATCAGTAAAATTAGAATATACCGCTATCTCAACTTGAAACGCATTAATATCAATATCCATTAATTGGGCTGCATAACTTTCAAAATACTCTGCTTGTTGTGTAATGTTTGCTAATTCCTTATCAATACCTTTATCAATATTATTTAAAAAATTTACAAGATTTTGTGAGACTTTACTTCTGTCCAAAAAAAGCAGCAAAGTGCAACTCATAACACCTGTTACAAGTGAACCGAGGAAAGTTTGTACTATATCTCCTATTACGGGAATTTGTCCCAAAGCTGTGCCTTCCAATGCAATACTTACAGTACTTCCAACAACTATGCTTGCTCCCGCAGCAATGATTTTAGCAGCAGCCAACATACGGTCTCCAAAAAGATACCCGTCAGGATTAATAAGCAAAACTTTTGCGGCTTGAACAATTGATGCATAGCTTTGGCGAATTATTTTTACAACATTTTTTGCCGTTGTAAAAAATATATTGCATATTGTAGTTGTTAAACTCGAAAGAATTCCTGCAATTCCGCCGTCAATAAACTTTTTAAAGGTCTCAACGGACATTGTTTCTTCTAAGCCGCGTTTAGCGCCGTTACTTATAGCTGTGAAAAAATCTCCTAAATCGAGGTTTAATCCCCATTCTAATTCAGCCTTTTCAAATTCTTCTCTTATCGCGCACCAAACATTTGCAAAAAAGAAACCGAGAACTTGCCTTAATCCCATTTGAACTCCGAGTTTTCCTGCTGCGGACGCCGAATCCTTAATAAATTTGGGACTGGTATAATACGCTTTTGCAAGCTTGTTTTCATAAGCCGATTTAGCTGTATTATAAGCATCCATCATATTTTTCTTTGTTTCTTCCGGCAATTCGGGATGATTTTTTATGTACTCAGGAATTTGCTTTTCTTGCATAGATGAATTAAGGGATTGATTAGTAAATTTTAAATTTTCAGGTGAATTGGCTAAATCAGTGCCACTAAGTTCTGACAATACCCTTCCTCTGTCTTCGTGAATATCATTTGCGGCAATAACGTGATCTAAAGAAGCTTTTAAATTTTCTGGCGCTGCCTTGGCAAAAGCAATATTTTTCCCAGTGTATTCATCAGTTATAACGCCATTTTCAGCATTTTTTCTCGTTTCTGATTTTTTTTGGCTATATTGTGCATTTCTATCATGATAATCGTCTTCTTTATTTTTGCAATAACCATTTCCATATTTCTTTTTGTGAAAATAACTATACTCCCCCCTGTTTTCATACGCTTTTTCATTCTCTTTATTTTTATATACCATATCCGGATCGTTGCCGATTTGACGAACATTATGTATTGTGTCAACATCACCACCGTGTCTGTCCTTAACAATGAAATCAAGACCAAACGATGTGACGATACTCTCAAAAATAACATGTTCATATTCTCTGAATATGCTGTCAAAAACGTTTTCGTTGGGGTCCGGACTATAGTTCTTTCCTAAATTTGCCGCATAACTGTTTACCATTGCTATAACCTCCGTATTTGTTTACATTAAATTTTTATTTTTTCCATTTTCTGATTATAAATTAAAGTCAACCGTTTTATAAAATACCTACAAAAGGCATGATGTTTCTCCCTTAAAATTAATTTTATTTAAACCATATCTATCCATTCCCCTTGACTCCTAACCCACATATCCACCCCATCCCCAAAAACCTCCGCCGTAATAACAAACCCCTCGTCGGTTTTCTCAATCACCTTAGCCGTAGGCAGCCTGTCCAGCACAGCCTCGGGATTGACGCCCTTGTACAAAAACTTAATCCGCCGCAGCCTCCCGCCGTACATAAACTGTATTCTCTTGCGGAACTCGCCCTCCTCGAACCTGTCCCTGTAAGGTATATCAAAGCGCCGTTCCAGCACCTCAAAGCTCTGTATCCTGTCAATACGGTAAATTGTAGGAAAAATATCGTCGGGATTTTGAAATTCGGCTTTCCTGTCGATGTCCTCGATAAACGCCGTCAGATAAAAATAAAACTCCGAAAACATTATCCCCACAGGCTGAACTACGCGCTCAACCGTTGTGCCGTCCTGCCGCGTGTAGACAATTTTCATACACAAATGCTGCTGCACCGCCTCGCCGATTTCCCACATACTGCCAACAAACTCTTTGTGATGATTTAATTCGGTATAGTGGTAAAGCTCGTTTGAAATAAGGTCGTTCACCTTGCGCTTGTTTTTCGGCGGGACGCAACAGGTCAGCAGCTTGTTTATAATCGGTGACATCTCGTCCTTGGTAAACGCGCGGCTTTCCAGCAGTATCTTGCAGACCGCCAGCACCTCGCTGTTTGTAAGCGCAGTCATATCGCCGCTCACAAGGTGATAGCCGTTCAGCTTTTTGCTGTAAACAATTTCGCTTTTCGCACCGCCCGCGGCGGCATTGTCCTCAAGAAAACCCCTCAAATCTTCAATATCGCGCTGTATGGAACGCTGATTTACGCAGAAAAATTCCGCTTCCTTTGATTTATTAATAATCTCGCCCGCCGAAAGCTTGATATAAAGTTTCAGCATACGAATGTGCTTAGCGTTTGATTCAACATTATCATTTTGCATAAAAATCAGTTCTCCTTAATTTTTAGCATAATATATTATATCACTATAAATTTAAATTTTCAATATATTTTGCTAAATTTCTACATATTTTTCATATTTTATGCACAAAATTGTTTAATTTGCACATATAAAATTTGTACACAAATAAAGCATATTATGCCAAATCAAGTAGACAAGCGGTGTCTATCTTTAGCAATATTTTTTTAAGTCGATAATTATTTGAAAAATCGGCGGTTACGATATAAAGTAATATATATACATAACCTAAAGATTTAGATTAAGGCGGTGCCATATGTGCGATAAACGTGAAAAAATTGCCTATACTGTGGGAGCGCGTATACGTGATTTCAGAATACAAAAGAAAATGAGTCAAGAGGCTCTCGCTCTTGATTCGGATATTCACCCCGCATATCTAAGCCAGTTGGAACGTGGCGAAAAGTGTCCCACCATTGAGACGATATATAAAATATGTATGGGACTTAAAATTTCAATGTCCGAACTTCTGGACTTTTCTTTGGAGCCCGCCCCGACCTCAAATGAGGCTGTCAACAGAATAACGATTGCCTTGGGAAAAGTTTCCTCCGACAAAGCGGTTAAAATCGCGGGTATTGTTGAGGAAATCGTCGATTTGGAACAGAACGTGTGAGATTTCTGCATACATTATAGCAAATGCACACGGACAGTATATGTCTACCTTGTGCCTTTGCGGAAAAATTTTAAAAAATCTTCGCAAATATTTTACAATTAAAAACTAAGCCCTATAGTTGGCATACTTTATCAATAAAAGTAAATAAAGCGGTATCACCCGATACCGCTTTTAAAAATTCTTTCCCAAAGTTTCCTGCTCATTTTTATAGACCCGTTCTCCCAACGTCTGACGGTGTTTTTGCTTACGCCGTACAATTTCCCAAATTCTCCCTGCGACAAACCCATTTCAAGCCGTTTGGCTTTGACCTGTTCGGGCAAATATAAAGCCGTTATATTCGTCAAGGAGCTTGTCCGCGTTAACTCCGAAAATTGCAGCGCATTTGCTTATTATTTCGGGCGGATAGCACGCAACGCCGCCGCTTTCATACCTTATATATGTACTCCTGTCAATTTTCAGCAATTCCGCCATATCCTTTTGGAGCAGTCCGTTTTTTACTCGGTAATATTTAAGCTTGTCCGATACTGTTTGAAAATCCGACGGCAAACCGCAAGCCGCAGGCTTAAAAACGTGTTCGTATGAAAGAACATATTTCGCGAAACCGCTGCAATTTTTTATATTTATCAGCAAACGCCCCGTTGCGGAAACGTATTCCGCGGCATTTTGCCCAATACGTTCCAAAGCGATACAATAGCATTTTCAATACACCTCGAGGCATATGTAGCAAACCGGGTTTTCTTTGCGTAATCAAACGTCGAAACCGCCTTGATAAGCCCGATTGTACCGATAGAAATCAAGTCCTCTTGGTCGGTGGTGACGTTGTAATATTTTTTTATGATGTGCGCCACAAGCCGCAGGT
>JAMPDU010000167.1 GCA_023665505.1 Ruminococcus sp. | reverse complement strand
GGCGGAATATGCTCCGGGAGGGAGCGACCGCCTGCTTTGAGGTATGGGGAAAGGAGCAGAAGTGGAACACAAGCCTGTGCCACGCTTGGTCGTCGTCGCCTGTTTCGATTGTTACCGAGGAGATAGCGGGCTTTAAGCCGCGCCCCGAAACGGAAAACGGCTTTGAATTTTCGCCCCGTATCCCCGACGGCATACCCCGCTTTGAACTGCAAGTCCCTTTTCGCGGACATATTTACACAATAAAAAAATACGCGGGAGAAACTCCCGTTCTTGAAAGGAAAGATGATTATGCTGTACCCCAAAATGAGTGAATCAAGAATGCTTACCGAGCTTGGAGGAGTGTGGGATTTCTGCACGGCGGGGGCGGAGGACTACCCTGCGGAGCTTGTTGAAAAGCCCCTCGAAAACCCTATGGCAATGGCTGTTCCCGCCTCCTACAACGACCAGCGGGACGACGTGAACCTGCGGGCGCATTACGGCTGGGTTGTGTATCAGCGGCGGTTTACTCTCCCGAGGGCGTTTTCGGGGCAAAGAGCCGTTCTGCGTTTCGGCGCGGTTACGCACAAAGCCGAGGTTTACCTCAACGGAAAGCTTGTGGGCAAGCATACGGGCGGTTTCCTGCCGTTTGAGTTTGAAATAAACGGCTGTCTTAAAGACGGCGAGAACCTCCTTGCCGTGGCGGCTGACAACAAGGTAAACAGTTCAACCCTACCCGTTGGAAACGAGGGCGGCGTAGCCTTTTTCGGCTCGGACAATTACGGTATTCCCTCCGTTGAACTTGCCAAAACCCGCCGCAAGCCGCAGAATTACCCCAATTTCGATTTTTTCAACTATGCGGGAATAAACCGTCCCGTTTACATTTACACCACGCCCGCAAGCTACATACGGGATATAACGATAGTTCCCGCCGTTGACGGTGCGGACGGAATAGTGACTTACAAAGCCGATACCGAGGGTGAGGGAAATGTAAAAATTGAAATACTTGACGAAACGAAAAAAGTCATAGCCTCGGGCGAGGGCGCGGAGGGCAGAATAACCGTACCCGGCGCGAGGCTGTGGAAACCAGGGAACGCATATCTCTACACGGCGCGGGTCACGTTCGGAGAGGACGTTTACGAGCAGGCATTCGGCATACGCACCGTTGAAGTGCGCGGAACGGAGTTCCTTATCAACGGCGAGCCGTTCTACTTCAAGGGTTTCGGAAAGCACGAGGACAGCTATTTCCACGGGCGGGGACTTGACCAATGTCTGAACGTCAAGGATATTTCGGTTATGCGGTGGATGGGCGCAAATTCTTTCCGCACAAGCCATTACCCTTACGCCGAGGAAATGTACGACCTGTGCGACAGAGAGGGAATTGTGATAATCGACGAAGTTCCCGCCGTGGGAATAAGCACGGGTTGGGAGGTAAACCCTTACGAACGGCTGAAAATACATCAGCATCACAGAGACGTTATCTCCGATATGATTGACAGGGACAAAAACCACCCCTGCGTTGTGATGTGGTCCCTTGCCAACGAGCCCGACACGGAGCATTTCCCGCAGGAGGCTTACGATTATTTTATGCCGCTTTACGAGCTGGCGCACAGGCTTGACCCGCAGAACCGTCCCGTTACCCTTGTGAGCTGTCAAAACAACTATGAGAGGGATATTATAACGCCCGCAATGGACGTGTGCTGTATAAACCGTTATTACGGCTGGTACAATTTAAGCGGCGACTTAAACGCCGCCTGCGACGCGCTTAATACAGAGCTTGATTTCTGGGAAAAACTGGGCAAGCCTGTTATGCTTACCGAATACGGCGCGGACACGGTAGCGGGCGTGCATAATACAAACGGCGAGATGTTCAGCGAGGAATTTCAGGCGGAATATTTCAAGCGCATAGACGAGGAGCTTGATAAACGTCCGTTTATCGTCGGCGAACAGGTGTGGAATTTCGCGGATTTTTCCACAATTCAAGGCACGATGCGGGCGGACGGAAACCGCAAGGGGGTGCTCACAAGAGAACGCCGCCCCAAGCTTGCGGCGCATTATCTGAGAAATAGGTGGAATTTAAAAAAGTAAAACGAAACGGTTGAAATAAAGGTACACATTTGAAACACAAATTACAATAACACCAAATAAAAAACTGCATTGACTGTTTTGGGCAGTCAATGCAGAACTTTTACTTCTCAAACCCCGCAGGCGCGGCAATTTCATAATCCCCATCGGAGTTCATCGCGTTCATCATAGCCGCGATAAGGTCGGGTTCGGTAATTTCGCGGGTGTTTCTGTCAATAACGCCGAAACCCTTGTCGCCGTTCCAGCCGTTGTCCCAGTAAATCGGGATACAGCCGTTTTCCTTTGCGGCTTTAACGACATATTCCATCCAGTAGCACCTGAATACCCCGAACGTGTCGCTGACGTGCTGCTTATTCTGTACGCCCATTTCGCCGATTATTACGGGATAACCCTTGCTGACAAAAACATCGTTCAGCTTTTTCATTGTGCTGTCAACATAGTCCTCCTGTCCCCAGTTGTCAAAGTTTTCAACGGCGTATTTTCCCCACTGGGTTTTTGCCGAAGTCATATTCTCGTCAAGGGTAAAATTATACGGGTCGTAGTAGTGTACCGAAATCATAAGCCTGTTTCCGTCCGCCGTGCAATTGCTGTCGGTAGGTAT
Organism: Ruminococcus sp.; assembly: GCA_023665505.1. Lineage (GTDB taxonomy): Bacteria > Bacillota > Clostridia > Oscillospirales > Ruminococcaceae > RGIG8773. The sequence goes on along the minus strand of JAMPDU010000167.1, from coordinate 3,419 downwards.
AACAAAGCCGTAATTTCCCGCCGTATACTCGATATTTGTATTCCACCCCGGCAGGAGCAGCCAGCGTTTCGCGTTGTTTGAGCCTGTTTTTCTGACCGTATCGACAAATATCTGATTGTACGCGTTGATATTCTCATAACCCGCCGCGTTGGGTTTTCCGTAGGTGTTGTCAAATTCCTCGTTCATTGACTCGAAAATCAAGTGCTCGTCATAATCCTTGAAACGCTCGGCTATCTGCGTCCATACCTTTTCGTACTTGTCTTTTATTTCGTCCTGATTTTCGTCAACGCAGAGCAGCCAGCTTTTCTCAACGGTATAATAGCCGTCGCCGTGCATATTCATAACGGCGTACAAATCATTGTTAATTACATAATCCACAACCTCTTGTATTCTGTTCAGCCATTCCCCGTCGATTTTGTAATCGGGAGCGCCGCCGATTTTCAGCAGATACGAAACGGGTATTCTTACCGTTTTAAAACCCTGTTCTTTGACCGTTTTTATAAGTTCCTCGGTAATAACGGGATTTCCCCAAGCCGTTTCGGAGGGAATACCCGAGTTTGACGCCTCAAGCTGATTGCCCAAATTCCAACCCATACCCATAGCGGCTGTTATTTCCTCTTGACCGAGGTCGTTCCATTCCGGCTTTTCGGCAGCGGTTTCGGCGGTTGTCTGCTCCGGTTCCGAACCTGTTCCCGCGGTTGTACCGCCGTTCCCCGATGTACAGCCCGAAAGGCTCAGCACTGCGGCTGCGGCAAATACGCAAATCAATTTTGTAAACGATTTCATTTTATGCACTTCTTTCCTTTAAAATTTTATCAAGGATACTGCATATAATAATTATACTGCTTTATATGAACATTGTCAATATATTTTCCTTGAAAATATTATGTCATGCAGAAATCCTCTAAATATCGGAGAAAAGTTTGAAGATTTATTTACTCTTTTAACATATTTATTATAGAATTAAAGCGAAAAATGTTATATAATTATAAATAATTATACCGTTTTACAAAATTTGCAAAGGAGTATTTGAAGTTTTTGACGGACAGGTGTATAATAATATGGGTGATGACTATGAGATACGAAATTAACTCTGTACCTCAATGCCGGAAATGAGCAAGGAAAACGAACGGCAGGGTGTGAAAATGCGAAAAGACGTTCAAGCAAAAAACTTTGAACGTCTTTTCTTTTTGGGAAATTAAGAATGAAAATTGCACCCGTCGATTGTTTCTCCGAAACCGCCGCCGATAATAATTCCGCCGCACTCCGCAACGTCGCACTGAATAATTCTGTCATCAAAATTATTGTCGCCTATAACCACAACCTCACGCCCTCGGCAGAGCAATTTTTAACCGTACCCATATTCCCGCCGATAATGCCGCCAACGCAGCAATTGCCCGTAATTTTTGAATTGCCGGCTAAGCTGACATATGTCGTTGAATTTGCGGAAAAAATCCTCCAAACTTCAAAAACGAAGTCGGAGGATTTTATTGCATAGGTATTTTACCCGCCAAACTTTTCGTTTTTTTATTTGGCGGATTGAAAATTTATTGATTGACAGTATTCCCATTTGTTATTTTAATTTTTAGATTTCTTAATTACAAATCTATCGCAAACGGCAAGCACCCCTGGCAGTATAAACAGAATTAAAATAGTAGCCGACAAAGCGCCTGTTGAAACGGTTTTTACAATTGCCGAAACAGTAGGTTCTTCAAAGAAATTACCTATAATTGCCGTTACAAGAATAAGTATAAGTCCCGATGTCAGAATAGTGTGAGCTGCGCCCGAATAAGCCGTGCTCAACGCCTCTTTTATCGGCAATTCTTTTCGCTTTTCACAATAATAATTTGTGAATAAAATTCCGTAGTCAATAGTTGCTCCCATTAAAATACATTCCACTATCAGTAAAGCAAGGTAGTAAATACTCCCGCCTTGCAAGCCGATTACCGAAATAGTGGCATAAACTCCGCACTGAACCACCGGTACAAGTATCAGCGGAATTGAAACCGATTTGAATGTCAGCGCCACAATAATGAAAATTGCAATTGCCGTCAGCAGGGTAATAAATACAAGTTCTCTGTCAAAAATTTGCCGCATTTCATATGTCATTGCACTGTTGCCTATTAAATAAAAATCACCTGTCAGCTTTTCCGAAAATTCATTGTTTAAATTTGCAATAAATTCCGTGGTTTCGGGCGACTCCTCGGCATAATCGGTATTTATTATCATACGGGAATATTTATCGCTGACAAGCTGTTTTTTACCGTCCTCAAGCTCGTTTTGAGCGTCTGACAAACTGTTCCGCATTTCATCGTCAATCAACGCGGAAAAGCGCGGGCCGTTCAGCATATCGTTTGTAATATATCCGAACAGCGTTTCTATCGACATTGTTTCCGACATATCGGATTTATCCGAGGCGGCGTACAAATACAGCATTTCCATTGTATTTTCATCAATTTTATCGCTTAGTCCCGCAAATAATTCGCTTATTTGGACGCAGGAGGACTACGGCTTATTCCAGTGCAGTGCGCCCTGCCATAACAAGACTTACGACAATGAAAAAATAATTTGTGAAATGTACGAACGTCAAGAAAATATGCGTATCCCCTCGGAGCTTGTGCCGAAATGCCCGAAGTGCGGAAAGCCTATGACAATGAATTTGCGGGCGGACGATAAATTTGTGCAGGACGAGGGCTGGTACGCAGCCGCCGAAAGATACAAGAATTTTATACGCGCAAGAGAAAATTCCCGCATATTATTTTTGGAACTTGGGGTTGGATTTAACACGCCCGTGATAATAAAATACCCGTTTTGGAAGATGACGGCGAAAAATAAAAACGCGTTTTACGCCTGCGTTAATTTCGGCGAGGCTTTCTGCCCCGAGGAGATAAGCGGACGGTCAGTTTGCCTTAATATGGACATAAAAAAGGTGGTTGAGAAAATGGAGTAAATATGGTGTGATTAAATGACAAATACCACCAAAGCTGCAGAATGGAAATTTTATTTAAACAAAACCGCAGACAATCTTTTGCCTGCGGTTTTTGAATTTAATATATTTATCTTGCCGTGATACACCCCATTTTGTCAGCCGTTTACAAAAAATTTACAATTAAAAATCTAACAAACTTTTCCGTTCTTTCCAGTTTTATCAATTCAAATTACAAGACCCAGCAAGTTACCGAAAGTTACAAAAAGTTATACGAAGTTATACAAAACTACAGCATTTCCCAAAACAAGACAAAAAAGACAGTAATCGGCGTCTTTCGACAAATGAAATATAGTATAATATAATCGGTTTAAATCGAATGAAAATGTCTTAATGAACGCATAATCGTTTGAAAACTCTTAAAAGCAACTTGACAACTTAATCATACAGCGGCGAGAGATACAAGTCTGCATTGACGTAAAGCAGGCTGACC
>JAMPDU010000166.1 GCA_023665505.1 Ruminococcus sp. | reverse complement strand
CCGACTGGCTGCAAGTTCACGAGTCCATTGAGAAGTATGATATGATTAACGGGCTGCTTTGGGCGTTAGTCTCAGAGATATGACGGCATACTTACTGGCTTGAGAATGCAATGAATTTCGAGCACATCAAATATGATGAAATTCTTATGTAAAGGAGTTACGGTTTATGAAATTAAACTTTAAAAGGAATAAGTACATTTGCAGGAGTTTTATCCCGCCTCCCGCGCTTTACCGCTTTTCTTCAAATTACTACATATTTCAACCAAAAACAACAAATTAAAACAAAAAAGGAGTCAAATTATCATGACAGTTACAAATATTAAAATTCGCAAAGTATTCCCCGAAAACGCTTTCAGGGACGGTATAATGGCAATTTTATCCATTACTTTGGACAACCCCCTTGCCGTTCACGATATCAAAATTATTCAGAACGAGAGCAAACGCTTTATTGCTATGCCGAGCCGCCGAGATATGTTCTATGGTTTTCGCGACGTCGTTCACCCTATTTCAAAAGAGGCTCGGCAAAGCCTTGAGGCTATCATTCTCGAAGCTTACAACAACTATCTTGCCGCAGCTGAAGCTCAGGCAGAAACTGAAATTCAGGCTTAACATTAAATGCTGTCTTACGTTTAAATCGTGGGACAGCATTTTGTGCATTTTGCACAAACGACACATATGTGCAATTTGATACCCAATTTTTCTCCCGCCGTGCGCAGGATTTTTAAGGTCTCATTTTCGTCAAAAATAAATTTGATGTTTTTGACAAAATTATGTTCTGTGTATTTACAAACCACAAGATATATGGTATAATAACTGTGTAGACAGGTTATTCTGACTATATATTGTGACACGAAAGGAGGGACAGCTATGTCTGACAAGAGACGTATTGAGCTTCTGTCTCAAATTTATGTTCTTATTGTTGAACTTTTAAGCGGTGAGAACACTGTTTCCCAAGCTTCCGAACCTGTTTCGAACAAGCCCGATATGCTTACCATTAAAGAATGTGCTAAGCTAACGGGAATTTCGGAACACTCAATCCGCAAATTTGCTGCGCAGGACAAAATTAAATCTGTCCGCGCAGGCGAGGGTGAACACGGAAAAATCCTCGTCAACAAAGATAGTCTCATTGACTATCTTACGTGAGCAAAAAAATGCAACCAGCCTTGTATTCTTGAATACAGGGCTGGTTTTGTTAGCTGAAAACAACTCGACGGCATATTCGACCGGCATATTTGACACTTTTCAAATACTTCAAGGTACTTGACTTTTCACTTAAAGGCATTATTAAAAAATGCGGGAATATGCCATAAAATCTACACATCAGGAGGAATGATGTTTTTATGGCTGCTATTCAAAAACGGGGAAACTCGTTTCGTATTAAAGTTTCGTGCGGTTACGACGCGCACGGAAAACAGGTTATTCAGTCTATGACTTGGAAAACCGACGAGGGTATGACAGAGAAACAGATTGAAAAGGAATTACAGCGGCAAGCTGTGCTTTTTGAGGAGGCATGTCTGAAAGGCAATGTTGTTGCAGCAATTAAATTTGAAGATTTCGCCCGCCAATGGTTTAAGGAGTACGCCGAAATCAGGCTGAAACAGCGCACCATTGAAGGCTATCATCAAATGGAAAAGCGGATTTACAAAGCAATAGGACATATCCGCTTGGATAAGCTTACAACCCGCCATATTCAGAAATTCATAGTTGACCTTTGCAGCGCAGAGCGCGAAGACGGTCGGAACAACAACGGCGGGCGACTTTCCACAAAGACGATAAAGCTGTACAAATCAATGATTTCCACAATCTGCGATTACGCTGTAAAAATGCAGATGATACCGTCCAACCCGTGCAGGAACGTAACAATTCCGAAGGTGATTACTCCCGAAAAAGAGTATTATTCCATTGAGGAGGCTCAACGCCTGCTGGAACTTTTCAGTCAAGAGGACGAAACCAATTACAAGTATGTACTGTTCTACACGCTTGCAATTTACACGGGATTTCGTCTTGGCGAGTTACTCGGTTTGGAGTGGAAAGATATTGATTTCAATACCAATGTCATCACGGTAAACCGCACTTGCTTGTACTCAAAAGAAAAGGGCGGACTTTACACAGAAACTCCCAAAACTTCCCAAAGCCGCAGGAGTTTAAAAGTTCCCCAAGGCGTGATTGATATGCTGATAAAATGGAAAAGCCTGCAAGACGTCCAACGTGAAAAAGTCGGCTCAAAGTGGGTCGAAACCGACCGCATTTTTACAAAGTGGAACGGCTTGACGCTTGACCGTTCCGCACCCGGTTACTTCTTCAAACAGTTCTGCAAACGGACGGGTATGCGGTATGTTTCAAATCACTCTATGCGCCACCTGAACGCCTCGCTGCTTATCAATGCGGGCGTGGACGTTAAGACGGTGCAAAGCTGTTTAGGGCACTCCACGCCGACAACGACTGTAATCACCCCATATGGACACACCTACCCAAAGCAGTTATATCCAATAATTAACGCGCTTGCTTATTTAGGCAAGGAAGAAAAAATAAATAAAACACGCAATATTGCTTAAATTAGCTATATTGCGTGTTTTATTTACAATAATTTACAAAACCTATTGCATAATCAAAGACGGGTGATTGACTAAACAATTATAACTTACTTATATTATAAATAGTAAGTTTATTAAAATATAAAAATAATACATTTTTCATTTTACAAGTTAAAAAAACAACATTTTATAAAAAAATGTTGTAATTTAAACACAGATAAAATTACTGATGATTGAATTTAATACAATAATATGATATTATATTATTGTAAGATAACATCAAGCACAAAATAAGTTCAGAAAGGAGTTTTGAGTATGCCTGTTGTAACGCCTTTTACTATCATTACGGTAGTTATTATCGCGGCAATTGCTATTGGCTCTGTTGTATTGATTTCCAAAGTCGGAGGAAACACAGCGTCTAAAAAAATTCGTCATCTTCACGGTATAGATGATGACAAAGAGTAAAATTAAAAGCGGTGAAACATTATCGGCAATTTTGATGTGTTTTACCGCTTTTTATTTTTTAATAAAAGGCAAGTTAAAATCTGCTATCCATTCAGCCAATGTATCAATATCTATAACATCGTCATTATCGCTAAGCCAGTAATAAATTAAGCCAAAACTTCCTGTACTTGCGTATATATATTGATAGGCTTTTTTTACGGCTTTGATAGTTTCAAAACTTTCATTTTGAAAAATACGTTCTCCGAAAAATGTTAAAATATCACGCTGTAAATTAAAATCGCCGCCTTTTTCAAGCAAAATTTGAAAAATATGCCTTTTTGATTTAATATACTCCAAAATCGCTTTAATGATTTGCTGCTGCTTTTCATTGCTGCATAGTCCGTCTGTTACGATACTATCAACATATATGGTCATTTCTATCATTATATCGGCTTCAAGTTTTTTTAACTGGTCATAGGGGTCGGTAAAATGTGCATAGTAAGTAGAGCGGTTTACATCGGCATCCTCGCAGATTTCTTTTACTGTAATTCGTGCCAACGGCTTTACGGCAAGAAATTTTAAAAAGCTTTCGTTTAAAAGCATTTTTGTAATTTTAACGCGTCTGCTTTCAGTTTTCATTACAATACCTCCATATATGATATAATTCCAACAAATCAGCTTGAAATGTTGGATTTTCAACACAGCAAAACCAAGTGATGGTTGATTTTACAACACAAATATATTATACTATACTTAAGATAAAAAGTCAACACTATGTTGAAAAAATGCAGTGATTTTACTGTCAAAAATTCTCTAATATTACAATAGGAAATAAATGTCCTTTTATGAAAGCAGGGAGGTAAAATGAATGTTGAAGAACTTAAAAAACATATTCACAGAGAATTGCTCGGCGACCGCTTTCACGTAAAGCCGGTAGCTGAATGGCAAGAACACCAAAAGCAATCTATTATGATTTGCGCTGTAAAAATAATGCTTAGGCATAATCAATCAGAAAAAGATATTATCCAAATGCTGGAAGGTAAATTTTTTCTTACGGAAAAACAAGCACGGGATTTTGTAAGAAAAAATGCGTTTTCTCAAGATGTGAATGAGTAAAGTAATGAACATATATTAAAAACACAATGGAAGCTGCGGAAAATATTTCACTGATTTCGGTTGCATTGCTGCTGTTGATAACACTTGTTGCTGCAGTTATTTTTATAGCAGTTTGCGACGGTGAATTTGTCGTGGCAAAAAACTTATGGAATAAAATTATACATAAAAATAAATAAGGAGGAATTTGATTGAAGAAATTAGTATTATTAGTCGGTATTTTAACTTGTACTTTTGTTTGTACAGGCTGTTCATCACCTTATCTTCCGCATAATGGTATCAAATATTTTTCAGATTTTTTCAGCGGAAGAAACTTGACAAAAGAGACTGAAAAAGGAGGTGATGATATTGTGGAAAACAAAAATATAGAACGTAATTCTTATTTTTCACCCGATAATATTAGAGCGCGTTACGAAGAACGCATTCAAGAGGAAACCGTTCAAGATGATGACCTTATATTAGATATTTACCGTGAAACAGTAAAAATATTAAAACGTGAAGGAAAAGCGGAAGAAGAAATACGAGCAACTTTAAAAAATAAATTTCATCTTTCAGATAAAATCATTGACATCATTATGCAAGAATAGTATATTAAAAATACTGACAGTTATTGTTAGTGCTTTTTAATTTTTTCGCTAAACATTAAAAGCTTTGAACACTTGTAAATTCTATGTTTCGGGCTATCAACAGATAGCCCGTTTTTTTATTGCCTAAGCCTTAAAACGAATTTTTAAATTCGGTATCATTAAGTTAAAAATCCTATATGCCAAACAACAATAAATTATCATAAATAAAAATTGAAAAGTTTGGAGGATTTTGGCTTGCGGAATTTATTTTACATAAAACATAAAAACGGTAATTCATTAAAAAAATCCATTCCGATATAAGGACTTTTTCCGCAAATTCAACCGACAAATTTCAACATAATATTTATAATCGCAAATTCACTTCCGCATTTGCGATTTTTCTTTTTGTACGCTGTCGTTCCCCTCCCTCAAAATTTTTTTTCAAGACTAAAAAAATAATTTTTGGAGGAATAAAAATGGCATACAACAGCTTAAAAGCGTATCGGATATGGCGCAGAAAAAAGGAAACAGAGGAACAGAAATTTCGTGATATAGGTGTTGATGAAAACATCATCGCGGAACTCCACGACTTTGACAGAATTGCTTTCAATTCCGACGACAGATATTACAAGCGTCTTTGTGATGTGGGAGATTTCTACGAGGAAATTATTACGGACGAAAGTCAGCAAGAAATTGTTTCCGTCGAACAGCTTTTGGACGAGGTTGAAAATCCCGCAATGTACAAAATTCTGAAAAAAGCGAACGAGAAAACATTGCAGATTATTCTTATGCGTGTTCGCGGTTACACGGTCGCCGATATTTCGAAAATTTTACATATTTCCAAAACCGCTGTTTACGACCGAATAAAAACTGTTCGCGAAAAATTGAAAGACGTTAGGTAAGTAAAATTACATTTATGCTCCCGTTTTTATTTTGAAATGGGAGCATTTTTATATATTTTTTAAAAATAGCCTTGAAAAATTTATTGTGTAATTCCTATATCTATGAAATGGGGAAATAATATGCTGTGTGTATTTTTATGTTTACGCAGCAAACATTTAGAGAGGTCAAGGGGAAACTTCCCCGAAACGAATTTGTTCGTTTTGCGCACGTAAACAAACTGCTTGCTGTTTGTATAAGTGCGCCCTTCGGGATATTTGGGCGGCTTTATTCACGATATAAAAAGTTGATTGGAACGATTATGTGAATTTTGCAATGGGAACAAAATTAGATATGCCGCCCGAATATTCCGTTATCCTTAAGTTAGCTTGCTTTTGTGAGCTTGAAATAAAAAATAATGGAGGAACTGCATATTGAAAAATAAAATGACAATGTTTGAATTAAACGAAAAATATTCAGCGTGTCCGACACGGGTGAGCAAGTACAAAATTAACGGGACGAAATATACGGTACATAGCCATTTTGTGGGCAATAAAG
>JAMPDU010000165.1 GCA_023665505.1 Ruminococcus sp. | reverse complement strand
GAAAACGCCGCGGAAAGAGTTACCGAAAAACCCATTGAAAGCCCCATTATACGGGAGACGTTGCCGTTCCCCGCGCCTATTTCCTCGGAAACAAATCGGCTGGTGGAGATGAAAATGTTGCCGTTCGCCAGTACCATTATAAAGCTGAACATGGAGGTTATCAGGGTCATGACCCCCACCCCCGCCGTACCCAGCTTAGCCGACAGGACGACGTTCAGCAAAAGTCCAAGACCTTGTAATATAAATGACACAATTGTTAATCGAATTGTGTCTTTTGCGATGCTGTTCGTAAAAATTTTCAAAGTTTATCCCTCATTTCTTAGTTATATTTATGAAAATGCTGAATTTTCTATGTCTTTTATTGCTATTTTCAAAAAAATTAGCTATAATAATATATGTGCAATTTATTTTTGGAGATGAATTAATATGACAAAAGCAGAAAAGTTTTTTAAGGACATAAAAAATAAAAAAATCGCCTTTATCGGCACGGGCGTTACCAACAACGACGTTATACGGCTTTTCCTGAAAAAGGGAATTGACGTTACCGTCTGCGACAAAAAGTCCCGCGGGGATATGGGCGCGCTTGCCGACGAGTTTGAGCAATCGGGCGCAAGGCTTTCTTTGGGGGAACATTACCTCGACCCAATTTTTACCAGTGACATTATTTTCCGCGCCCCGGGGGTATACTATAATCTCCCCGAGATACAAAAAGCCCAAAGCATGGGCGTTGCGGTAACCTCGGAAATGGAAGTCTTTTTCGACCTCTGCCCCTGCAAAATTTACGCCATAACGGGCACGGACGGCAAAACCACCACCACCACCGTAACTTCGGAAATTCTCGCCCGCAGCGGAAAAACCGTACATAAAGGCGGAAATATCGGCAGGGCGTTACTGCCCATAATCGAGGAGATACGGGAAGAGGACGCCGCCGTTGTGGAGCTTTCCAGCTTTCAGCTTATAAGCATGAGGCGTTCCCCGGATTTTGCGGCGATTACCAATATTTACCCCGACCATTTGAACGTCCACAAGTCAATGGAGGAGTACGTCGGCGCGAAAAAAAATCTGATACTTCACCAGAACGCCTTTTCCCGCACCGTCCTCAATATGGACAACGAGGAGACAAACAGGCTTTCCGAGTTCGTTCGGGGGGACTTGTACAAATTCAGCACAAGGGAAAAAACCGACCGCGGTTCTTTCCTTGACGGAGACGGCTGGCTCTGTTTCACCGATAAGGGCGTTACGGAGCGTATCGTCCACAAGGACGAAATAAGAATACCCGGCATGCACAACGTTGAGAATTACCTCACGGCGATTTCCCTTATTCACGGGGACGCGCCCAACAAGGCAATTGCCGAGACGGCGAGGGAGTTCGGCGGGGTTGAGCACAGGATAGAGTTCGTCCGGGAATTCGAGGGCGTGCGGTATTATAACGACAGTATCGCCACCAGTCCCGTAAGCGTTATAGCAGGGCTTAACGCCTTTGAAAAGCGGCTTATAGTCATAGCGGGGGGTTCGGATAAGCAGCTTGATTACAGCCTCCTTGCCGAGCCTATAAACAGCAGGGTAAAGGTGCTGATTTTATTGGGCGCGACCGCCGATAAGATAGAAACGGCGGTAAAGGCGTACCCTCGGTACAACGCCGAAAATTGCCGCATAGTCAGGGTACAGACTATGGAAGAGGCGGTTTCCGCCGCCCGCAAAGCCGCCGAAACGGGGGACATTGTGACCCTCTCCCCCGCAAGCGCGAGTTTTGATATGTACAAAAATTTTGAGGAAAGAGGAAAGCATTACAAGGGAATTGTAAATGCGCTTTGAGGAGTTTTGCTATGGATTTGGAAAAAACAATTTTCACCCTCGCCGACACAGGCGGCGTATCGGGTGATGAGAAAGAGGCGGCTGAAACGGCTTTGTCGTACCTTAAACGGTACACCGAGGACTGTTTCATAAAAAACAACAACGTTATAGGACGGCTCGGTACTAAATGCGGCACACGGGTTCTCATAGACGCGCATATCGACCGCATAGGGCTTGCGGTGACCCATATTACCGAGGACGGTTTCCTAAAAGTTTCCAATTGCGGCGGAATTGACCGCAGGCTGCTTTTCGCCCAGCAGGTGACGGTTCTGGGGAAAAAGCCCGTAACGGGCATAATCTGCGCAATGCCGCCCCACCTTGAAAAGGACGAAAGCAAAGTCCCCGAAATGGAGGATATTTGCGTTGACATAGGCATGAACAGGGCGCAGGCGGAGCAGGTCGTCTCCCTCGGCGACAGGGTTGTTTTCGCAAGCCGCTGCCAAAAAATGCAGGGGGACAGAATTACGGGCGGCGCCCTCGACGACAGGAGCGGCGTTGCGGCAATTCTGCGGGCGTTGGAGCTGCTCAAAAACGACGACTTAAAGTGCGAGGTTGTAACCCTTTTCTCCGCCCAAGAGGAAGTGGGGGAGCGGGGCGCGAAAATCGCCGCCTACGACATAAACCCTGATATAGCCATAGCGGTGGATGTAAGTTTCGCCCTTACCGCCGACGACAAGGAGGAGAAGTGCGGAAAGCTGGGCAAGGGCTGTATGATAGGCTTTTCCCCCGTTCTCGACCGCGCCCTTTCCGAGCAGATGAAAGCCATCGCCGAGAAAAACAACTTGCCTTACCAAATTGAGGTAATGGCTGGGGAAACAGGCACAAACGCCGACAGATTTTCGGTAAACAACAGCGGCGCGAGGGCGGTAACGCTTTCAATTCCGTTAAAATATATGCACACGCCCGTTGAGGTAATTTCCCTGTCGGACGTTGAAAACACCGCGCGGCTCATAGCGGCGTACGTAAGGGAGGCGGTACAGTGAATATAGAATTGCTTGAAAAACTTTGCCTTGCGGAGGGAACGTCCGGGGACGAGGGCAAAGTCCGCGATATTATCATTTCGGAAATTTCGGGGTACTGCGAATATTCCGTCGACCCCTTGGGCAACATCATAGCTCACAAAAAAGGCAAGTCCGCCGCCAAAAACAAGGTAATGGTTTCCGCCCATACGGACGAGGTGGGAATGATTGTCACCTCGGTAAAGTCCGACGGAACGCTGACGGTTTCCCCCGTGGGCGGGGTTGACCCGAGAGTTGTCATAGGCAGACCCGTCCGCGTCGGGGACAGCGGCATTGTGGGAGTAATCGGCGCAAAGGCGGTGCATAACCTTTCCGCCGAGGAGAAAAAGACCGCACCCAAATTCGAGGCTCTTTACGCCGACATCGGCGCGGAGGACAAAGCCGCCGCCGAAAAACTTGTCACCCCGGGGGACAGGGTTCACTTCAGTTCCGAGTTCCTCCGTTTCGGGGACGGCTATCTGAAAGGCAAGGCTATCGACGACCGTTTCGGCTGCGCGGTTATGATTGAGTTAATTCAGTCCGAGCTTGAATACGACTGTACGTTCACTTTCGTTGCGCAGGAAGAGGTTGGACTTCGTGGTTCGCGCACGGCGGCGTACACCGTCGACCCCGACTTTGCCCTCGTTCTCGAGGCGACAACGGCGGCGGACATTCCCTTGGCAAGCGGTGAAAAACGCTGCTGCGAGCTGGGAAAAGGCGCGGTGGTGTCCTATATGGATCGCTCCACCATTTACGACAGGGAGCTGTACGAGCTTTCCAAAGCCGCCGCGGCGGAGCACAACATCGGCTGGCAGACCAAAACAATGGTTGCGGGAGGAAACGACAGCGGCGCGATACACCTCACCCGCGGGGGAGTGCGCACAATGGCGATTTCCGCGCCCTGCCGCTATCTGCACTCGCCCTCCTGCACGGTGAAAATTTCCGATTTGGAGTACTGCCAAAGACTGGCAAAAATAATGCTTGAAAAGATGTGTACGCTGTGATAAAGCAGATTTACGGGGACGTTTGCGAACGCTGTACCGACAGCTATTACGGAAAGAAAATCGCGGCGGCGTACCAATCGTACGGCGGCGAGTACGGCTTTTGCAGGTTTTTCGCCTGCGAAAACGGCGGGACTTTCGGTACGGTACACATCTACAATTCCTCAATGGTGGTGGACGGTACGGTAAACCCCGAGGATATTCGCACGCTGGTAAATTTCACCAAGCCCCTGAGTATTGAAATTGCCCCGGGAACTCTTTCCGCCCTCGACGGCTACAGCCCCCGTCACAGAACGCTTTTCAAAGCCGTACCCCGCGAAACGGACGTGAATTTTACGGACGTGACGGTAAACGGGGACTTTAAGAGGTGCTATGAAATTCTCGCGGAAAGCTTTGAAAATATGGGGCGTTTCGAGGAATGGTACGTGGATATTTCCCACCGCGCGCGGCACGGCGTTTCCGAGCTTTATCTGCACGGGGACACAACCGTTACCGAAAATTTCGATTTGGACGGGTTTGTGTTCGTGTCCCACATTGCCACGGCGAAAGCGGCGCGGGGGCAGGGGAGCGCGAGACGGCTTTTGTACAGCCTTGCGGACAAATTTGAAAAAGAGGGGAAAGAGGTACACCTTTTCGCCCTCGACCACAGAAAAAAATTTTATGAAACAATCGGGTTTACGCCCGTTGCGGAAGATACATTGTATGAACTGATAGGAGATTGATTTTATGGCAGAAATATTCGACCCAAAGCCAATTGTTACCAAAGGCTTTGAAATAGACGAGCGCATCTTAAAGCTCGCCGACAAGGCGGAGGAAAACTGTTCCGCCGACTTCGCGGAGATAGATAAAACCGCGAAAATAAACGGCGTAAAGGTTCTCGCCGCGTTCATAAACAACAAGGTCAGCGCGGCTTGTATGAACGGCTCCACGGGTTACGGCTACGACGATATTGGACGTGACACCCTCGACAAGGTTTACGCCGAGGTTTTCGGCGCGGAGGACGCACTCGTCCGCCACACCTTTGTCAGCGGTACGCACGCCCTCACCTGCGCCCTTTTCGGAATTCTTCGGGCGGGCGAAAAGCTCGTCAGCCTGACGGGTACGCCCTACGACACCTTGCAGGAAGTCATCGGCATACGGGGCATGGGCAACGGCTCGCTGAAAGACTTCGGCGTGCAGTACGACCAAGTTGACCTGCTGCCCGACGGCAAGCCGGACGTCGCGGAAATTTTCAAAAAAGTCAAGGACGCGAAAGTCGCCTACATACAGCGTTCGAGGGGGTACTCCACCCGCCCGAGCCTTACCAACGCGGGCATTGCGGAAATCGTCAAGGCGGCTAAAAGCGCCAATCCAAACATTGTTGTTATGGTTGACAACTGCTACGGCGAGTTTGTGGAAACAAAAGAGCCCATACAGTCCGGGGCGGACTTGATAATCGGTTCTCTCATAAAAAATCCCGGCGCGGGAATTGCGGAAACCGGCGGCTATATCGCGGGCACGAAAAAGCTTGTGGAGATGTGCGCCTACCGCCTGACTTGCGTGGGAATGGGCAAGGAGGTTGGCTGTACCCTCAATCAAAACAAGCTGATGTATCAGGGACTTTACTTTGCCCCCGAGGTTACGGCGAACGCCCTGAAAACCGCCGCTTTCACCCGTGAGATAATGACCCTGCTGGGATTTGAGTGCTATCCGAAAAAGGAGGAAAAGCGTGGGGACATCGTCACGGCGGTGCTTATGAAAAACAGGGAAAACCTCATCGCGTTCTGTCAGGGCGTGCAGAAAGGCTCGCCGGTGGACAGCTTTGCCGCCCCCGAGCCTTGGGATATGCCGGGGTACGACAGTCAGGTGATAATGGCGGCGGGGGCGTTCAACAACGGCTCGTCCATAGAGCTTTCGGCGGACGCGCCTCTCCGTGAGCCGTTCGCGGCGTTTGTGCAGGGGGGACTTACCTACCCAACGGGCAGAATGGGAATACTCGTCGCCCTACAGGAAATGTTTGACAGGCACTGCTTGAAACTGTTTTAATTAATAATGAATAATTAATAAACACTATTTGCTATTATCTCCGCAAATGCCCTATTTTACAGGGATTGCGGAGATAATTTTTAACTTTTCAATCATTTTGGGTTCTTGTTTGGTCATTATTTTTTAAAAATCATAAAGACCATTGAAAAGTGAACCCGTTTTTTCAGCCCTTACGTAACCTGCCTCATCATGCGCTCCCACCGCCATTTGAGCAAGTTAGCGGGAGAG
>JAMPDU010000164.1 GCA_023665505.1 Ruminococcus sp. | reverse complement strand
GGTCAGCCTGCTTTACGTCAATGCAGACTTGTATCTCTCGCCGCTGTATGATTAACTTTTCAAGGTACTGTAAGTGATTGAAATTTGCTTAATATTTCTTGGTACAATTATATTATAACATATTTGATTTTTTGAAAATCCTGTCGAAAAATGGCAATTTTACAAAATGTTCATAGAATAGAGGGTAATAGGGAAAATAGACGACATTCAACGACATTTGGGTTAATATTCAGTTCATATATGGAACGTGCTAAAACTTTTTGTAAATTATTTGTGAATTGCATATAGTAAAAAATAAGCGGACAAATGTCCGCTTATTTCATATAAATATTATCTTACACTAATCCCCGGATTGCTTTGCTTTATTCTGACTTTATCCTCATACATTCGCTTGTCGGCAAGAGAAATAATGTCAAAAACATTTAAAAATTTATCGTCGCTTATATCGGCTATTCCTATTGCGATACTCAACGGGTGTTTTAAATTTGTGTATCTGCCGCAGTCTGTTCTTACTTCTGCCACTTCTTTTTCGATTATATTTTTATTATGCCCTATAAATACGGCAACAAATTCATCTCCGCCTATGCGGTAAACGTTATACGCCGATTTAAGATTTTTTGAAAGAACGTCAGCCGCAGCCCGTATAAGCTCGTCTCCTGCAATATGTCCGAAATTGTCGTTGACCGCTTTAAGACCGTTTAAATCACATACCGCGCACACAAATTCACCGCTGTTTTTTTCGGAAATAAATATTTTATCGTTAAGCTTTTTCATATCTTCGTTGTAGCAATTTTTGTTTTTTATTCCCGTATCAATGTCAATATACGCCCTTTTCATAAAATGCGCCGCGGGATTTTCCATTGCAAAGAAAAGTCCCATTGTAACAAGAGTTACCGCCGCTCCCGTAAAAAGAAATTCCACAACGGCAAGCTGAACGCCCATACATATCAGTACAAATATATTGCAGGGAAGAAGTCCGATAATTACGCTTTTTTCAGCTTTCCGTATATTTATGATAAGCATTGCCGTTCCGATTATTGTATATATTGTTGTAAGCGCAAATCCCGCGACCGTGCAGCTTCCCATGCTGTATTTTGTGCCGTTTCCTTGAAAATACTGTATTTCCAGAAAAGGCATTGCAACCATATATATGAGGACGGGCAAGCGGACAAATTTTAAATATTTTTTCAGTGATTTTATTGAAATCAGATTTTTTAGAATATAGCAAAATATTTCGCACCCAAACCATACCGCCGATAAATACATCAGCATATGCATAATATTATTGACGGTACTGCCGACAAGTTCCTGATTATTTACGGTAAACACCGTTATTCCGTCAAAAATAACGTGGGCAAGCGCAACAAGGCATATTCTCAAAAAGAATTTTTCAGATTTGCAGCCGTAAATAATATTGTACCCAAGCAGCAATATCAGAATAACTGCGCAGGCAATTTCAGACCTGAGAACAAGTATAATACTCAAAACGTTCCCTCCACTCAAAATTAATTTATTTTATATTGCGTTTTTTGCGGAAATATACCGCTGCGCCGCTGAAAACGGAGATAATGCACAAAACGGATTTAGGAAAATCCTTTTCATCAATTGCGTTGCTGTCGGATATTATTCCCGCCGCAGAGGAAACGTCCTCGGCGTAAGGGTAATCGTCTATCACGATAACATAATCCGACGCGTGGCTAAATGAAAATTTTGCATAGTTATTTTCAATGAGAGAATATCCGATATATTCAAATTCTCCCTTGCTATAATAATACAAATTAGCGTATTTGCCGTTGTATTTTTTGTTTATTGGTATATTCAAAATTCCCTTAAACCCAAATTTGCCGATATGCTTTAAGGCAAACTGCACCGTCTTTTTATTTCCCGCAAAATTCTTTATTTTATCTTTTGAAACAGCGTTATTATTCATACGTACACCCAACTCCGCAGACCTTGGGCTTTCAATATCCATACCGTTTATTGTCCAGTACGCGCCGCCGCTAAGCTTAAATTTCACGGTAATATTTCTGCCGTATATTTCGTCAAATATATTTTTGTCGATTTTGGTGTTTCCGGTTAGATTTATTGTTACGGTATCTCCGTCGGCGGCATTGATTATTGCGTCAAACAGCTGTTCCTGCGAAGCCGTTGTATATCCGTAAGAAAACGCGGCAGGACGGTTTTGCGATGTTGTTGAGGAATTTGTGGAGGTGGAATTTGTTGTTACTGAACTTTGCGAAGAAGATGTTATGCTTGAGCCTATTTCGGAAGGTTCTGTTTCTGTAGGCTCAGTTACCGTTGTTTCGGTAACAACAGGCTCTGTATAATTCGGGTCAGCCGTACCGCAGTTCAAGCAAGAACCGTTGGAAAAATTATGCTCTTTTTTGCTTCCGGCATCTGTTACCGTATCAGTTTCTTCGCAATTGTCGCATTTTGCTGTTTTAGTACCGTCAACGGTACAAGTCGCGTTTCCGTCGGAAACATAGTCGGTAAAGTTGTGTCCGTTCGGCTCGCCGTATTCCGCTCCGCATATTTCACAAACCGCGCGTAATGTACAGCTTGCCGTTCCGCCAACGTGAACGTGAGGTATTTCGGTTATATTTTCAAGCACATCTTCGGAAAGCTCCGTATCTTTACCTAATATGGTTTTGGGGATTTCAACCTCTTTATTTTCGCTGCCTAAAATGATTTCAGTGATGACAGCGTTGCCATTTTCAATTTTGTAAACTATTTGAGCTGCCGTTTCGGGAAATGCATTATCAGCGGCATCTAAACCTTCGGGTAAGATAATTTGTGTAATCGTACTGCATAAAAATGCGCCTTTGTCAACAGTTGTTACAGTATTTGGAAGGACAACTTCAGTTAAATTGCACGATGTAAAAGCATACATACCAATAGTTTCGACACCGTCATTAATAATAACTGACTTAAGATTATGACAAAGCAAAAATGCATCTGCGCCGATATTTTTAACACTGCCAGGTATTTCAATTTCCGTAATATCAGCTCCCCAAAATGCGTCAATTCCTATATATTGCAATCCGTCAGGCAAATTAACTTCTTTAAATGAAGTATAATCAAAAGCTGAATGTTCAATTCTAAGCAGAGTACTTGGAAGTGAAACCGATTCTGCATTTATAAATCTTTTAAAGGCGCATTCTCCAACAGATGTAATGCCCTCCTCTATGATAATATCTTTAATATAAATATTTCTCTTATAATTAAGCGATTGGTCATCCGGAAAAGCGTCTTCTGTCTGAACAAAATATGGACGTGTATCATCTTGCCATATAAGGAAATAATAATCCCACATATCCCCCGTACCGCTTATTACTATTTTATCATAATACCCGTCATCATCGGTATCAAAAAGCGTCCATACGGCATTATCGCCGCATTTGCCCGAAAGCTGTCCGTAAACAGCCCCGCATAAAACACATACACCATTTTGATAATTATGCGTGTGACTGTCCGAAGAAACCTTATCCCGCGCTCCCTCCAATACTCCCGTAACGGGCAGACTGCCTATATTTTCGGGGATTGAAGTATCTTCACGCCCTGCGGGAGGAATTATTTTCATTATAGTAACACCGTTGCCCGTTACTGTATAAGTAATCTGAGCAGCCGTATCGGGAACAGCTGTACTGTCAACAACAGCTTCCTCGGGAATAATTATGCTTGTCAGATTTTCGCAGCCCTCAAACGCGCCGTCTCTTATGCTCAGCACGCTTTCGGGTATAACAACCTCCGTAAGCGAACCGCAGCCCGCAAAAGCGTTGCTTCCGACCTCTGTTACCGTATCGGGAATTTCCACAGAGGTTATATTTGTATTTGCAAAGCACCCGTCGGATATTGCCGTAACGGTACTGCCATTTATCGTATCGGGTATTTTTATTTCTTGCTTTGTTCCGCTGTAGCCTGTAACGGCGGTTTCTCCGTTTTGCTCCGTGTATTTCAATACCGATTTAGCTTCTCTTATAAGGCTTGGATTTACACTGTCCTCGCAAATAACCAGTAAATCAGACATATAGCTAAAATAAGTACCCTCAACTGTTGTTATTGTCGACGGAACAGTAACTGTTTCCAAACCGTCCATACCCCAAAAAGCGTTAAAACCAATATACTCCACGCCCTCGGGAATATTAAGATTTTTAAGATAATAGCAGTTCATAATTGCGTTGCCGTTAATCGTCTTTACACTTGAGGGTACGGTATACTCGCTATCGGGCTTTGCCTCGGGGTAGTGCAGCAATATTGTTTTATTTTTGTCAAAAAGCACACCGTCCTCGGAAGAATAATATAGGTTTTCACTGTCGACTTCTATGCTTTTAAGTTCATAGCAGAAATCAAAAGTTTCATTATCTTCCACATTCTTAGGTATCTTCAATGATGTTAATCGTGAACAACCTTCAAAAGCGCAACCTCTAATGGTTATCAAGCTTTCGGGCAAATCAATGCCAGTTATATTTGAACGCGCAAACGCAAAATTGTTAATTACGGTTATTCCCTCGCTGACGGTAACATATGTGACATTATTATTAACAACGTTTTCATATCGGACATATTCGTCATAACTGCCGCTGCCTATTGTAGAAACAGCCTTACCGTCAATTTCGGCAGGAAAGACCACATAGTTTTCACCGCCGGTATATGCTGTAATAGTGAGTGTTCCGTCGGAATTTTCTATGTACGTAAAGTCGCTTTCCGAGGACTCAGCGGCAATCTGCTCAAAATCAGCCGTAACTTCCCCGTCAACCGTTGTAGTTTCGGCGTTTTCCGCCCCCGTTTCCGTAACGGTTTCGTTATCCGCAAAAACCTGCGCCGACACGGATAGGAGAATTGCCGCAGTTACTCCGACGGTAAGCATTCTCTTGCCTAATTTTCCAATTTTTCTCATAATAATACGTCCTTTCCTTTTTAATTTTCCATAGTATTTTTTTCTCTTCCGCAGATAATAAACAGAGAGTTTCGCAAAATTACTCTTTTGCGAAATAAGACCCAAATTCAACGAAAATACAGAACAAGCTCATTTTATATGACGAAAATCCCGACGGCTTAAAAACTTTTTAAGCGGCGGCAAGGCTGTCCGAAAACATCTTCATACAAAGCCTTTTCCGCTCCATAGACGAATGCACATATCGGTTCAGCGTTATCTGAACCGAGCTGTGCCCGAGAATTTCGGAGAGGGTTTTTACGTCAAAGCCAAGCGCAATACAGTTTGTTGCAAACATATGCCGAAGTGCGTGAAAATTGACATATGGCAAATTCGCCCTTTTCAGCAAGCTTTTAAAGCGGTACTGCATCGTGCGCGGCTCGGTAATTTTACCGCTACCCGACAGCAGGAAACAATCGTCAGCCGCCCGAATTGACTTAAGGTACGGAATAATAAAGTCGGGCAAAGGGATTTCACGTTTGGAAGTCCCGCTTTTTGGAGACGTAACTATAAGCCGCGTACCGCCGCCGCTTTGCATAATCCGCTGAACTGTACTTCTGACGGTTAAAAAACTTTTTTCAAGGTCAACGTCACACCAGCGCAGGGCGCACAACTCGCCAATTCGCAAACCCGTAGCCGCCGCAAGCAAAATCCCGATATTTGAACCGTTCGGGTTTGCCAGCAATTCACTTTTCAACCGCGCCTGTTCGTCATCTGTAAGCATTTTCTGCTCCCTTCGGCTTTGACTTTTCGGCATAGCAACGCTTTCAACCCTGTTAGCATAGCCGTAACGCCTTTGAGCAAACTTAGCTGCCGATTTGATTATCAGAACAATGTCCGCAACATATTTCGGGGACAGCTTTTCGGCTATTTTTTGGGAAATAAAGCCGTCCAGCCCGTCCGCGCCGAGCTTGTCGTACTTCACGCCCGAAAAATACGGCAAAATGTGCTTTTTCAGTTTCATTTCGTAATTTGCGAGGGTGGTTTCCTTGACCCTGTTCTTGACGTCCGAGAGCCAGTTTTGCAAAATATCGCCAACAGTAGACGTACAGCGGCACTCATAGCCACTGCGAACTTCCGACCGCTTAATCTCAAGCATAGCCTTGACGGCTGAAAAACTTTTTCCGTAAACCGACGAATATTTTGCCTTGCCCTCAGCGGTATAGCCGTTCTTGTAACGCCCTTCCCAGCGACCGTCCTTACGTTTGTAAATATTTAAACCTTTTTTTGCCATAATAATAC
>JAMPDU010000163.1 GCA_023665505.1 Ruminococcus sp. | reverse complement strand
GGCGGAAAATTTTCCCCCGCCCCGTTTTCGGGAACACCGTTTTCGGGGTTTTCCCCCATATCCCCGTTTGAGAGCATGGCGGCAAGCTCCTTTATCTGCCTCATGCTTTCCTCGTCGGCAAGCAGAGAACCTATTTTTTCAGCAATATCGTCCACTTAGCTCACCGCCTGTTTAGAAAACATTTTGTAGGGGACGGGTTTCCCGTCCCGCCGTCACATACCCTCGGGCGGGGAGACCCCGCCCCTACGGTTATTATTTGGTTAATTTATTGTACAACGCCTGCGCCTGGGGCGTGGACATAAACTTCTCCAGCATTTGAGGATTATTCACCATTTGGTTGAAAGTCGCCGCCTCATTGGGTTTCATATTTTTAAGAGCGTTGTCGAATTTCCCCCGTTCAAGGTCGTTTTTGAGACTTTCCGCCGAAACTCCCAGCTTTGAGCTTACGATTTTAAGTAATTTTTCCATTTGCTGCGGGGTTGCGTTGATATTAGCCATAAAATATCTCCTTTTCATAAAATTTATAAAATGTTCTTTCTTTCTCTTACAGCATATGTTATAATATCTGTAAACAGAACAGCAAGAACGGCTGTTGTTTGACGATAAAGATGATAAATTTATATTTATTGCAACGGTTACAACATATCTGTAGGGGCGGATCCTGTATCCGCCCGTGTGTTCTGAAACCGTTTCGGCGGGCGCATACAGGATGCGCCCCTACAATTAAATTTGACACGGTTTGTAGGGGACGGGTTTCCCGTCCCGCAGGTATTAAACAACGGGACGGAATACCCGTTTCCTGCAATTTTTTTGTAACGCGGTTGTAGGGGCGGATTCCATATCCGCCCATGCGAAAACGTACACATATAAATAAAAATTTAAAATCTTTAGCAAACAAAGGAAATAACCGATATATCGGTCTTTCTTTAATCAGTATATGAAAAGAGGAATTTTTTGTGAGAATTATTGTAATGTCCGACTCTCACGGAATATCGTCGCAGGTGGAAAAAATTATCAGAGCCAACGCGGGCGCGGATATGTTCCTCCACCTCGGGGACGGCGAGAGCGAAGTCGAAAAAATGCGGTTAAAGTACCCGAATATCGACCTGCGGTTTGTCAGCGGCAACTGCGACCGGAGCGGCGGTTCGCCCAAAAGCATAATTGTCGGGGCAATGGGCAGAAAGATTTTCTGTACCCATGGGCACGTTTACCGCGTTAAGGACGGCATCGAGCCGCTTGTTTACGCCGCAAAGCAGAACGGCTGCTGCGCCGCGCTTTTCGGGCATACCCACGAGCGTTTTATCGGTGTTTCCGAGGGCGTGGACGTGATGAACCCGGGCAGCTGCGCCCAGCCCCGCGACGGCATGAAACCGTCCTACGGCTATGTGGACGTTACCGAGAACGGGGTGTTTATGAACATAATTGAAGTTGGCTACTGATTACAGTGTACAGTTGATAGTTGACAGTTGACAGTTGAGCGGAATTATTGAAAAATGCGCAAAGGCGGCATAGATTTGGAAAATATAGGAAAGATTGATATTTCAAAATATCAGCCTGCGGCGGAAAATAAAATTCTGACAGATATTGCCGTTCTGACAAACAACCGCAGGGAACATATAATCGAGCGCAGAGGGCAGGATTTCTTTGACAAATATTCGCCTATGTTCGCCGATATTATTTCCGACCCCGATTACATATTTAAAGATAAAAACAAAAATACCGCGCTTGCGGCGAAATTTGTTTCCGACGGCGAGCATTCGCTGTACATCTGTTTGCGGCTGTCCGTTGAGGGGGACGACCCGAAATTTAAAAATTCAGTAATCACCGCCGTGTTTGAAAACAGAAAGCGTTTTTTGCAGAGAATAAAAAATAATCCGCCGTTTTATAAAAAGCTTGACAAACCGGAATAAATATGCTATAATATGATTAAGATAAAATAAGGTTATTTGTGGTGGTAAATTTCGCAGCGACCATACGCCGACGGTACGACAGGGAGAAATCCCGAGAGATGCAGGAGAGTGCTGCGCCTGCCAAATAACCGAAGTTTTGCCGCCCCGAAAACCTCGGGGCGAATTTTTTATAACAAACGTGCAAAGGCGGAAAAAGACGTGAAAATAATCGGCAGGCTTAACATTGAAATATTTAAGTGCATTGACAGCGGCATAATTTCCGACGAGGTTATTATAACGGAGGAACGTATTCAGCACATTAAAGAAAGACACCCGAACGATTACGAACGTTACTGCCTGTATATGAAAGAAGTCGTTGAAAATCCCGAGTACATTATCGAGGCAAACAAGCCCCGGTCGGCTTTAATTTTAAAATCGTTTTCCGAGGGGAACGAGCAGTTCAAGACGGTATTAAGGCTTGTAACGCCCGAAGATAACAAGGATTTTAAAAATTCCGTCATCACTTTTATGAAAATTAACGAAAAAGAATGGAACAGGCTTATAAAAAATAAAAAAATACTTTACAAGTCGGAATAAATATGTTATAATATGATTAAGATAAAACAGGTTATTTGAGGTGGAAGATTTCGTCCCCGTCCACACGCCGACGGTTTGACAAGGGGTTTTGCCCCCGAGAGATGCAGGAGAATGGGACGCCTGCCAAATAACCGAAGTTTTGCCGCCCCGAAAACCTCGGGGCGAATTTTTTACAGTTTACAGTTGATAGTATATAGTTGACAGTTACAAAAATAGCTTGAAAGGAATGTTAATCATGAAACTTAAAAAAACCGCGGCGGCAATTTTTGCGGCGGTAATGCTGTTTGCTCTTGCGGCGTGCGGGAGAACGCGGCACGTTATTCCCGTAAGCGAGCTGGAGTTCGGTATGACAAGGGAACAGGTCAACGCTCTTATTGACGGCGAACCCGACATAACGGGGGACGACCACGATATTTATCTGGAAATACCCTCCGACCTTGACGCGCGGCTGAACAGCTGTATTTTCAACTATAACGGCGCGGGACGGCTTTTTGCTCTCTATATCGAAAGCGACTACGCGGAGGAGACCGATGCCGAGAAACTGCGTGAGGACATAACGGAAAAGCTAAACGCGCTGTACGGCTTTTCCGAGGACGGCTGGACGTTCGGCGAGGAGAAAAATTCCTTTACCTATGTTGACATTGACAGAAAAATATCGTTAATGACAAGGGTCAATTCCTATGACGAGGGCTTTAACGCCTCCGTGACCTTTATGAGCGGCGACCACAGCGAGGACGAAAACGCGGAGAATTTCCCCGTGATACCGAAAAATTAAACGAAAGGAATGTTAATCATGAAACTCAAAAAACCCCTTGCACTTCTCACAGCGGCGGCGATTGCGGCGGCAATGTCGGGGTGCGGAAACGGTGCGGAAAACGCAGATACCGCCGATAACGCCATGGTACAGGAAACGTCAAATACCGAAAGCGAAATTCAAGATGTTCAGACCGAAACCGAATTTCAGCCCACAACCGCAAAGGAGTACAGCGATATGGTACAGCGTTCTTTTGTGTCTTTGGGAAACACCTACCGGCTTGAAAACAAGCTTTCAAAGGCGGCGCAGGGCGAAAAAATTACCGTGGCGTACCTGGGCGGCTCTATCACCGAGGGTATTGGCGGCACGCCCGACACCTGTTACGCAAAGCTGTCCTACAACTACATTGCCGAGAATTTCGGCACGGGCGATAACGTTGAGTACGTCAACGCGGGGGTCAGCGGCACGCCGTCCATACTGGGCAACCTGCGGGTCAGGAAAGACGTGCTGGACAAAAACGCCGACATCGTTTTTGTGGAATTTGCCGTAAACGACGGCATGGACCAGCTGTACAAAGAAAGCTATGAGTCCCTCATACGCACGATTTTAAAGCAGGACAACGAGCCTGCCGTCATACTTCTGTTCACGGTGACGAAAACGGGGCACACCTGTCAGGAGCACATGTCCCAAATCGGGGAGCATTACGGGCTGCCCATGATAAGCGTCCCCGACGCCATTCAGCCCGAAATCGAGGCGGGGAATATGACTTGGGCGGACTACTCAAACGACGAGGCGCACCCCAACGCCGAGGGTCACAAGCTGGTTGCCGAATTTATCGAGTACTATTTTGAGGTACTCAAAGCCCGCAGCGCGGTTGACGAGCCTGTTGAAATCCCCGTTCTGCCGAAGTTCGGCAACCCTTACGAGGACGCTTTTCTTGCGGAGGTTGATTATGACAATTCCGACCAATGTCTGCAAATAGGCGAAACGGGCAGCTTTGCCCTTGAATCCCGCAGCATAGCGGATTTCCCGAAAGGGGCATGGGTGTACTCGGGGGAGGGCGCGGAGCCGCTTAAAATGACGGTTACGGGCAACAGCTTTTTCCTTGTGTGCAGGCGCAACAACAGCGAAACCATGGGCAAATTCGAGGTTTACATCGACGGCAAGCGGGCGGCGACTATTGACACCAACCAAAGCGACGGCTGGGGCGACCCCTACGCGTTTCAGGCGATAAGGTGGTCGGGGGTGCACGAAATGAATGTGGAGCTTGTCCCGATAGTTCCCGAGGGGGACAGCGCGGGAAAGACCATTGAAATTTTCGCGGTAGGCGTTACCGCCAACGAGGAATTGAAGTTTTGATTTTTGGTGGACTTTGGTTTTGCGGTTTATGTTTGTTTATTTTTGAATTTTGGAGACTTTACTGTAAACTGTTAAATACAACAGTCCCGGATGTCAGACACCATAAATGGGAGAAACCTGCTAAAGCAGCTGGGACAACAAAACCCTACAAAAATCGGCATTCCAAGCTACTTCAGTAGCACCTCCCATTTAAGGTTTCTGCCTCCGAACCACCTACTTCCTTAATCTCTCTCCCCTTTGCCGATTTTTACAGTTTATCAAACGCATTGCATTGAAAAAAACCGTTTACTGCCAAGTTAATAATTATAAAACTTGACTATTTCACGTAATTGCATAGAAACGTTTTTCCAAGACTTGACGGCGAGTAGCGTGCGAGGGGAGAGAGAGAGTAAGGAAAAAGATGAGCGCAAAATGCCGCAAACGGCATTTCGGGGACAGACCATAGGGAGAGGGAGGGGGCGAGCTTAGCGTCCCCTATATTCCATTGAGCCCCCTCCCTCTTCCTATGGTCTGTCCCTTCGCTCCGTTTTAACAGTTTATGGTAAATTAACCGTATTCAAAAAAATACCGACAAACCATAACAAGCAAAGTCCAACAAAATAACCCCATAAGCCACATTGTAAACCACAATAAAAGTTTTATTAAATATTTATAAACAAAATGCGGGAAATTGTTTCGTACAACCAAATTCCCGCATATTTTTTTTCAAAAAAATCTTGAAATCCGAAAATAAAGGTGCTATAATAAAAGTGTATTTCTATCCATTATTCATTGTGTGTACAAAGGAGCGAATTGCTATGTTCAAAAAAATTTTAAGATGTACCGCGGCTCTCGCGGCGGCGGCAATGCTGTTTTCATCCTGCGCCACGGAGACGGAACAGAACGAAATTACCGAGACAAACGGCGAAAACGGAAACGATACGAACAGCTCGGCTCTCTCTTGGGTGACTTGGGGCGGATATGAGAATTTCTGGGAGCTGCTGGGCGAGACTTACCCCGATATTGAAATCGACTATGTGGGTTACGA
The DNA here is from genome assembly GCA_023665505.1 of Ruminococcus sp. GTDB lineage: Bacteria > Bacillota > Clostridia > Oscillospirales > Ruminococcaceae > RGIG8773. Next base: position 588 of record JAMPDU010000163.1, on the reverse strand, counting down.
CGGCTCGAATTATTTGGGGTACAGCTGGGCGCAGATGCGGGCGGACGACGTCACCGACCTGTTCAGCACCTCTCAGGTGCTTGACAAGGAGCTTGCCAAAGAGCGGCTTATCGACCTGTCAAGCTATGATTTTATGGGAGATATTTCCACGTCCATACTCGACCAAATGTCCGTGGACGGCGGGATTTATATGCTGCCCGTCAACAACGGTATGTACGGAATACTCTACAACAAAACCCTTATGGAGGAGCACGGTTGGGAAGTCCCCACAAACTTCGAGGAGCTTGAAAAGCTCTGCGGCGAAATTAAGGAGGCGGGATTTATCCCCGGGATACTTGGTACACAGCTTACGGGTGCAAGCTTCGCAGCGGTGTTCAATCTTGCCAAAACCGACTGGCTTACCACGCCGCAGGGTATGACATGGGAGCGGGACTTCCTTGTGGGAAATGCTATGGCGAAGGATAATGACAATTGGAAAAAAACCTTAGACTATGCTCAAAAATATATTGATATAGGTATGTTTGAGACGGTACCCAACGACCTGTCCAACACGGCGGTTATGACCGACTATATGTCACAGCGCAAAGC
>JAMPDU010000162.1 GCA_023665505.1 Ruminococcus sp. | reverse complement strand
TAAAGGGCTTTTGGTTAAGTACTGTAAAAATTTGGCTGCTAAACCGCCGTGAAAAAAGTGCGTAAACGTACTCTAAATATAAATTTACAACAAGAATTTTACATTATTTAATGATTTTTACAAATTTATATGTTATAATAAAAATAATTGTAACTTTTTTCTTGGGAGGACTGACTTTGCTTGACAAATTTATCGCTTGGGTCTTGAAAATTTTCCCAAAGCCTATTCGGGAATTTTACTATCGGCACGAAAGCGTTTTGCTTTATCTCATTGTGGGGGCGATGACTACCGCCGTTTCGCTGATTACGCAGTACGTGCCCCTTTGGCTGGGGTTTCCCACCGAGGTCAACACTACCGTCAGCTGGGTTTGCTCGGTGACGTTTGCGTTTTTTACAAACAAGGTTTGGGTTTTCAAGGACGAGGCTCGGGGGAAGTCCGATTGGGCAAGGCAGGCGGCGGCTTTTTACGGCGGGCGGCTTACCACTTATTTCCTTGAAATGGCTTTTATGAGCGGTACGGTAAGAATGTTACACCAAAATGAATATATTATGAAATTAATCGCGCAGGTGTTTATTCTTGTTATAAATTACCTTTTCAGCAAACTTGTGGTGTTCCGCAAAAGGCGTAAGAAAAATCAGGGAAAGGACGTGTCCGACGGTGTTTAAACTTGCCAAAAAATATTTGGGAGCGTTCAAAAAAGAGCTTATAATAGGTCCTTTGGCAAAATTTACCGAGGCTGTTTTTGAGCTGATTGTGCCGCTGATTATGGCGGACATTATCGACACGGGAATAAACGGCGGCGCGGGCAAGCCCTACATCTACAAAATGGGGGGGATTATGGTGCTTTTGGGTGTGCTGGGGCTTTGCTGCGCACTTGTGTGCCAGTACCTTGCCTCGAAAGCCTCTCAAGGCGTTGGGACGGTTATCCGCAACGACCTGTTCAGGCACATCAACACCCTCTCCCACGCCGAGCTTGACCGTTTCGGCACGCCCTCTCTCATCACCCGAATTACGGGGGACGTGAACCAAGTCCAAAGCGCGGTTGCAATGCTGATACGGCTCGTTGTCCGCGCGCCCTTTTTGGTTATCGGCGCGGCTGTAATGGCTATGACCATCGACCTTAAGCTGTCGGTGATTTTTCTTGCGGTAATGCCCCTCGTGTCCCTTATCCTTTATTTGGTAATGTCCCGCTCCGTGCCGTTTTACAAGGTGATACAGAAAAAGCTGGACAAGATAAGTTTAATAACCCGCGAAAGCCTTACGGGGGCGCGGGTTATACGGGCTTTCTCCCGGGGGGAGGCGGAGGAGGAACGTTTCGGCGAGGCTAACGGCGATTACGCCGAAACCTCGATGAGGGTTGGACGGCTTTCCGCGCTGTTAAACCCGCTGACATATGCTGTTATGAACCTTGCTATCGCGGCAATTGTGTGGTTCGGGGGCTTTCGGGTTGACAGCGGCGACCTCTCTCAGGGGCAGGTTATCGCTTTTGTAAACTATATGACCCAAATTTCCCTCGCCCTTGTGGTTGTGGCGAACCTTGTGGTACTGTTCACAAAGGCGGCGGCTTGCTCGGCGAGAATTAACGAGGTGTTCGACACTTCCCCCTCTATCGTTGACGGCAGCGGCGGGGAAGTCCGCCAAAACGCCCCGAAAATCGAGTTTAAGAACATTTCTTTTTCCTACAGCGAGAACGGCGACAACGCTCTTGAAAACATCAGCTTTTCGGTGAACCCGGGGGAGACGGTGGGCGTTATCGGCGGCACGGGTTCGGGCAAGTCCACGCTGGTAAATTTAATCCCACGATTTTACGACGCGGAACGGGGCGAAGTCCTTGTGGACGGGGTAAACGTTCGCGATTATCGGCTTGAGGATTTGCGGAAAAAAATCGGGGTCGTACCCCAAAAGGCGGTTTTGTTTTCGGGCACGGTTGCGGACAATCTCCGCTGGGGCAACGAGAACGCAAGTACGGAAGATATGGAAAAAGCCGTGACGGTCGCACAGGCGAAAGAGTTTACAGACAAGCTCCCCGACGGCTTTGACACCGAAATAGCGCAGGGGGGACGAAACCTCTCGGGGGGACAGAAACAGCGTCTCACCATAGCGCGGGCGTTGACGGGAAGTCCCGAGATACTGATTTTGGACGACAGCGCCTCCGCCCTCGATTTCGCCACGGACGCGGCTTTGCGGAAAGCTATCGCCCAAAGCACCGAAAATATGACGGTGATAATCGTGTCCCAAAGGGCGACTTCGATACGGTACGCCGATAAGATAATCGTTCTCGACGACGGCGAGGCGGTGGGAATAGGTACGCACGACCAGCTTATGAAAGCCTGCGAAGTGTACCGAGAAATCGTGCTTTCGCAGGAAAAAACCGCAAAGGAGGGCGCGTGATGCAAAACGAAAAAAAGCCTGTTATAGGCAGAATTTTGCGGTACACAAAGCCCTGCGCGGGGCTTGTCGTACCCGCGGTTTTGGCGGCGGTGGTAAGCGTTGCTCTGTCGCTGTACACGCCCATTCTTGTGGGTCGGGGCATTGACTACATCATCGGCAAAAACAACGTGGACTTTGACGGGGTAAAGCGTTACGTACTGCTCATTGCGGCGACGGTGGTGCTGTCGGCGGTTTTTAACTGGGTGATGTCCTACTGCACCTATAAAATCACCTACCGCGCCGTCAGCGATATGCGGGCGGAACTTTACGCCAAGCTAAACAAGCTGCCTCTGGGCTACATCGACAGCACCCCTCACGGGGACGTTATCGCCCGAATGTCCGTCGACATCGAAACGGTTTCGGACGGCTTGCTCCAGTGCTTTTCCCAGTTTTTGACGGGCATTGTCACAATCGTGGGCACTATCATTTTTATGCTGCGTATCAACGTGAGAATTGCGGTTGTGGTAATCCTGATAACGCCCCTGTCGCTGTTTGTGGCGGCGTTTATTACCAAACTTTGCCACGATAAGTTTCGGGAGCAGTCCGCCGTACGGGGCGAGCTGAGCGGCTGTATCGAGGAGCTTGTGGGCGGTCAGAAAATCGTGAAAGCCTTTGCCTATGAGGACAGGGCGCAGACCCGTTTCGAGGAAATAAACGGCAGGCTCTACAAGTGCGGCGTTTTGGCGCAGTTTTACTCCGCGCTGACTAATCCCTGCACCCGGTTTGTAAACGGGTTGGTTTACGCCGCAACGGGAATTTTCGGGGCGGTTTCGGTGATAAACGGCGGCTCTATGTCGGTGGGACAAATCGCCACGTTTTTAAGCTATGCGAACCAGTACACAAAGCCGTTCAACGAAATAACGGGGGTCATCACCGAATTGCAGGCGGCTTTCGCCTCGGCGAGACGGGTTTTCGAGGTTTTGGACGGTACGGAGGAAACCCCCGAAAAAGACCCCCCAGCGGCGGCAAATCCCGACGGAAGAGTGCGGATAGAAAACGTCGGCTTTTCCTACAAGCCGGGGCAGAAACTGCTTGAAAACGTCAGTCTGGACGTTAAGCCGGGGCAGAGAATTGCGGTGGTGGGACCCACGGGCTGCGGAAAAACCACGCTGATAAACCTGCTGATGAGGTTCTACGACGTGCGGGAGGGCAGCATTAAGGTGGGCGGAGAGGACGTCCGCGACATGCGCCGAGGCGACCTGCGGGCGATGTACGGAATGGTTTTGCAGGACACTTGGATTTTCACGGGGACAATCCGCGAAAATATCGCCTACGGCAAACCCGAGGCGACGGAGGAGGAAATCCTCGCGGCGGCGAAAATGTGCCATTGCCACAGCTTTATACGGCGTATGCCGAACGGCTACGACACTATGGTTTCCGAGGACGGGGGCAGTCTTTCCCAGGGTCAGAAACAGCTGCTTTGCATTGCCCGCGTTATGCTGACCAACCCGCCCATGCTGATTTTGGACGAGGCGACTTCCAGCATAGACACCCGCACCGAGCAGAAGATACAAAGCGCGTTCGCAAAACTTATGAAAGGCAAGACAAGTTTCATTATCGCTCACCGACTGTCCACCATACGGGACGCGGACGTTATTCTCGTTATGAAAGACGGCAACATTATCGAGCAGGGCAATCACGAAAGTCTGCTTGAAAAGGGCGGGTTCTACGCAAATCTTTATAATTCGCAGTTTGAGCATGCGTAAATTAATTTTGGGAGGAATTTAAAATGTTTATAAAAGGTTTCACATACGGGTTTGACGGGCGTAAGGGCGCGTACAGAACGCCCGAGGCGGCGGAGTCTATGGAACGTCTCGCCGCGCTGGGCGGAGACTGGGCGGCTTTGGCGTTTACGGTTATGCAGGACAGTTTCAGTTCCACGGTGATACGTCCCGACTACCGTTTCACGGTGACGGACAAGGACGTTACAGCCGCCGCCGACAAACTCCACGCCCTTGGTTTGAAGGTCTGCATGAAACCTATGGTTAACTGCGCCGACGGCGTTTGGCGGGCGAATATTTTCTTTCCCGAGCGTGAAATCGGGGACAAGGACTACTGGAAAGAGTGGTTCTCAAGCTACACGGCGTTTCTTTGCCACTATGCTGAAATCGCGGAGGATACGGGCTGCGAGATGTTCTGCGTGGGCTGCGAGATGCTTGGCACGGAGCACAAGGTTGAGCTTTGGCGTAACGCCCTTGAAGAGGTGCGGAAAATCTATCACGGTCCGCTGGTGTACAACACCAACCACGGCAAGGAGTTCGGTGTAAAATGGTGGGACGCGGTGGACTGCATAGGCACGTCCGCATACTTCGGGGTGGGGAAAGTCCCCGGGGACAGCCTCGAAAACATGCGCGCCGAGTGGGAAAAGCAGAAAAGCCGTTTAAAGGAGCTTTCCGAGGCAAACGGCGGGAAACAGGTTATTTTCATGGAGATAGGCTGCCGCAGCGCGAAAGGCTGCGCCATGATGCCCTATGATTTCAGCCACAGGGAGTTCCCCTACGACGAGGAGGAGCAGGCGAATTTCTATCAATCCTGCATGGAGGCTATGTGGGACGAGCCTTGGTTCGGGGGGTTCTTTTGGTGGGACTGGTACACAAGGCTGCCCAAACACATACCCGAGATGGGTTTCTCAATCGTGGGCAAAAAGGCGGAGGAAGTTGTTAAAGAGTGGTATAGAAAGTCCCGCAGAGTATAATTAGACAAAAATTACCATATGGAGAACGGCGGAGTATTCGTGAGCAATACGGCGAATTACGGAGATTTTTTGAAATGTCCTTAAAAAATAAAAGAAATTTACGGAAAACTATTGACATTTTGCGGATTTTGCCGTATATTCATTATATATGATTATGTCATTTCACGCGAAAGGATTTGATGATAGGGTTGAATAAACTCAAGCTTTATGGATTTAATAATCTTACGAAAACACTTAGCTTTAATATTTATGATATTTGCTACGCCAAAAGCGAGAGAGAGCAGAGGGACTATATCAAATACATTGACGAGCAGTACAATTCCGACCGTCTGACGAAGATTTTGTGCGACGTTACGGAGATGATAGGGGCGCACGTGCTGAACATCTCAAAGCAGGACTATGAGCCGCAAGGGGCGTCGGCGACGCTGCTTATTTCGGAGGACCACCTTGAGGCGGAGGAGATTGACGAGTCCTGCAATATGCGGCTTGCGCCAAACGAAAAGCAAAGCATTGCGGGGCATCTGGACAAAAGCCATCTCACGGTGCACACCTACCCCGAGTTCCACCCCGACAACGAGATTACCACCTTTCGGGTGGACATCGACGTTTCCACCTGCGGGCACATCACGCCCCTTAAGTCGCTGGACTATCTTATCGGCAGCTTTGATTCGGACATTATCACAATCGACTACCGGGTTCGGGGCTTTACCCGTGACGAGCAGGGGAAAAAACTTTTTATCGACCACAACATTACCTCAATTCAGGACTATATCGCAAAGGAAACTCTGGAGCGTTACGACGCGGTGGACGTGAACGTGTACCAGTCCAATATTTTCCATACGAAAATGATGATAAAGGAAATTTTTTTGCAGAACTATCTTTTCAACACCGACACATACGAGCTTGCCCCGAAACGCAGGCTGGAGATAAACGATTCCCTCCGCAGGGAAATGATCGAGATTTTCAGCGGTATGAATATTTATTAGAAGTCAAGAAGTTAGAGGTAAGAGGTAAGAAATAAGAATTTTTGACGGGTGAAAGGAGACCACGATATGAAAAAAATTTTTTTAATTTTAATTGCCGCAGTACTTTGTATGACGGCTTTCGCGGCTTGTACGGGGGGGAATACCCG
>JAMPDU010000161.1 GCA_023665505.1 Ruminococcus sp. | reverse complement strand
CTTGTATATCTCATACTTCTTATTATACCATATTTTTTCTATGTGGACAAGTTCTGAAAAACAGCGATACTGACGATTTTCTGAAACTGTACAAACTTGCATGCCTTTATGTGCATCGGCTTTTTGATTATTCGGATATGATTGATAGAAAGCCCGATTTTAAATTTACGGGTGCTGAAAATTTGCTGATACGCTTTTTCATTTTCGATATAGGGCATCACATAGGATACCTTGAAAATGCTATGAGGTTTTACAAAATAGAGTTTAAAGAAATAAGGGCATAGAAAAAGCTCTGCTCCTCACAATCAATGTGGGGAGCAGAGCTTTCCGCTTTTTTAATGTGAGCTGTTTCCGCCAGCATATTTCTCAAACTCCACGGTTTGAGAGGTTCTGAAATTTACGTTTAATTATTGCAGGATTAAGATGTTGCCGTTATTCAGTCTTTGAATATGGCAGCTATTTCTAATTTTATTAATAAGCATTGCAATTTCCTCGTCATCACTAAGGTTAAGTTTATCTGAATCTAAGTTTAACTCTTCCAGAATATCCCTGTTATTACCGATGAAATCTTTTGACGAACTCTCGTGCCATTTCCTGCAAATATAGTACGGGTCAAATTCGGTATTTTCGTCGTTTGCATCATAAAAATCAAGAATACGGCTAAGTGCCTCAAACGTAAAGCGTTTTCTGTCTGCGTACTCCATAATGTCCATCGCTTTCCAAGCGTCCATTCTGATAATCATAATAAAATTCCTCCATTTCGTAATTATTTTCAATTGTGAGTATCCTTGCCAGCACACCTCTCAAACTCCACGGTTTGAGAGGTTCTGACTTTTTGTACGATTAGCAGGAAATCAAGATATTGCCGTTTGTCAGTCAGCACACATAAGCACAATCATATCTGCACCGTTCAATGAGAATTTCGACTTTTTCATTATCGCTGAGACCGAGTTCGTCGGGCTCCAAACGGTTATCATAGTAACGAAGGAAATCTTCGGGAGCAGCCTCCTCCCATTCGCCGCATACCGCATACACGTCGAACACAATGTTTTCGCCGATTTCGTCATAAAACTCCAAAATACGGTCGAGTGCCTCCTCCGAAAAATAGTCTCTATCCCTTTTCCTCATAATTTCCTTAGCCATTTGCGTATTAAGTTTAATAATCATAAATGTAACCTCCTGGTATTAATTTTTATCGGATTGAGCGGTTCTCCGCTCATTGCACCAAGATTATAACTAAGCCCGAATTGCAAGTCAATAGTTTTTGAAAAGTTTTCAAAAAATTTTTTCACAAAACAAAAAGCGGCAGCGAAACCGAAACGCTCCGCCGCCGCAATATAAGGAGGGAAAAATAGAAATTATCAATTTTAAGAAACATCTTCACATTCTATACACTCTTTTTCGAGATGTATTTCAAAAACTTAGCAAGATAATGCCCGATAAAAACAAACAGCGCCATTACCGCCAAATAGTCCAAAATAAAAAGTATGACAGGCTCCTCAAAGTCAAAAAATGCAAATTGAATTTTCAGAAACATATAGCTGCCGACATTGCGTTTGATAAACGCATAAACGCCGTAACCCGCCGTCAGTACGGCAATTGCGCGAAGTGCCAATATGCGGATTTTTGAGGTTTTTTTGAAAATTTTCCCCGCCGCGTTTATCATCATATTCCAATGAAAACCCAGGTGCAGCGACATGAAAACAAATCCCCAATATGCCGAAAGCATATGCAGAGTACGCCCGAAAGAGCGCAGTCCCCTCGCCGAAATAAAGGTGAAAATATGGCGGGAAATCACAACACCGCTGAACATTGAACCCAGCATACAAATCAAAATAATCATCGCGAGGACGGTCTGCAAAACCCGCAGGGGACTGTATTTCCCCTTAAACAAGCCGCCCCACCAACGAATATTTAAAATGTGGTGGACGGCAAACAGCGCGAACATTGTCACGCCGAACCACTCGTGAGCCGTCTGCCCCACCAGCTCGTAAGCCATAAGCAGGAGCAGAGCGGCGGTCATTAAAATATCGACCGCCAGTTTTGCAATCATTTTCGGTTTCATAAATTCCGCCCTCTTTCAGAATTTCGGAGGAAATTTTGCTGCATCAATCCACATCAATCCCCGCCAGCCATTCGCCGAATTCTTTTCGTACATCGTCATTCGCATTGCTTGCCGTCACGGTAAAGCTCTCTGCAAGCTCCGCGTCAGGTGCAAGCTCCGTTATCTGACTTTCCATTCTTCCGAGACGACTGCCGAGATGTATGCCGAACAGAACGATTTTCTTTCCCGACAAATCGTTTTCTGCCAAAAACGTATGCAGCGCAGGGGGAATTTCAGCGTTCCAAACAGGCGTGCCGAGATAAATTACGTCATATTGTTCAAGATTTTCAACCTTATTCTGCAATTCGGGGTAATCCTCATTCTGCATTTCGTCTACCGCTCTCGGGAGCATTGTAGAATAATCACTGTCATAAGGTTCGGTCATCAGAATATGAAAAATATCTGCGCCTTTCTGTTCGGCGATAACCTGCGCCATTATTTGCAGATTTCCCTCCGTATTATCGGTGCGGCTGTTAAGGCTCGCGGACGAAACCGCGTCAACGCTCATTCCGTCGGTACTGCCCATATTTTCGCTGTAAGCAAAATAAGCAACCAAAGAATTGGAATTACCGATATTATTATCGGATTGCCCCGCGTCAGCCGATGTGCTGTTCTGCACCGTGACAGATTGAACGCCGCTTTCATTTAAGGTCGTCTCAGCGATTTCCTCATTATCCGAACAAGCGGCAAGGCTTAAAATCATCGCGCATCCCAAAAGAATTTCAAATATTTTTTTCATAAACAATTCCTTTCCGTCTGCTTAAAATCAGACTTGAAAATTTTGCAGTACCCATTATTTTAAGATTTCAATTTCACGCAGATAATTCAGAATATACGTCATTGCTTCGTCAAAGGCTTTGCCGTAAAAACCGTGTCCCGCGTTTTTCAGTACATAATAGGAAACATCGCTGTACACCTCTGCCGCCCTGTCGGAATATGAAATGGGAACAATGCCGTCCGCGTCTCCGTGCATAAGCAGAACCTTCTTTTCATAATTCCCGATTTCGGAATATACGTCATAGTCCAGCATATCAACCACATACGGACGTCCGACCGTAATCCAGTTAAAATAAATGCTTTCAGGCACTTCATCGGGCGAATTGTAAAGCTCACGGACGGCGTCGCTTACAAGGAACGCAGGGTAAGCAAGTATCAGCCCCGCAACTTCATCGGTATGCCTCGCCGCTGCAATTGCCGAGGCAATGCCGCCTTGACTTTCACCGAAAAGCGTTATTTTATCGGCGTTTACAAACTCCCAATTTGCCGCGTCGGACAAAATAGCCTCCAAGTCCGACACCTCGGTCATTACCGACATTTCCTCGGTACGCCCGTCGCTTTTGCCGCCGCCACCGCCGCGAAAATCAAAGCAATATGCTGCAAGACCGCGCCGCGCAAATTCCTCCGCATAGTCCAAGCAAGAATAATACGAACCGCCAAGACCGTGCGCGCAAATCACAAGCGGGACTTGTTCTCCGTCCGTGTCTGGGATATAGGCTATCCCGTAAATTTTCTGTCCGTTATTCTTCACGGTAATTTCCCGCTGCCTGTACTCATAAACGGGCGTATCATCAAATTCGGATAACATAACAGTTTCATCGCCTAAATTTTTATTTTGCTGAAGTTTTTCTATCAGACTATTATCGGGTGATGTCGGCTCTGATATTCCGCAGCCTGCTAAAATCAGTGAAAACAATATTCCGAGCGTACATTTTAATTTTCCCATATTTATATTCTCCGTTTATTTCTGCCCTTGATTATTAGCCTCTGCAATCTCCGTCAGCCTTATATGCTCGTTGTGAAAGCGGGCGTTCGGATTTTTTTCGGGCATTTTCAGTCCTATCGCTTTCTGCGGACAATGGTGAATGCACGCCATACACATCTGACAGTTTCCCTCCGCGTAAACCGCCCGCTGATTTTCAACCCGTATGCACCCGCCTGGGCAAACCTTCATGCAAATCCCGCAGCCGATGCATTGGTCGGAAACCGTGTAAATATTACACAAATTGCCGCTGATTTTATTTGACCGCGACAAAAATTCCCGATGAGCTGCGCGGTCAGCCTCGGTAACTTCCTCAATCCTGCGAACCCTTGCGGAAATTTCCGCTTTTATCTCCGCAAGATTTTCCTCGATACGCTTTTCACCCGCGGAGGCGGTTTGTTCCTCCATATCAAAGGCAGGCAGGAAATTATCAACCATTTTTATTGTGCGGATATAGTCCGCCTTTTTGCCGAAATCCGCAAGCATATCCCGCGCAAGCTCAGCCGCCCCGCCGTGTCTGTTTCCGTAGGTCAGAACCACGAAAAGATAATCGGTAACAAACTCCGCGTTCTTTACAAATTCCCTCACCATTTGCGGCGCTTCGTGACCGTAAACAGGGTACACCAAACCGATTTTTTCAGCCGCATATTTTTGATTTTTATTTTTTACCGCCTGCGGAATACTGATAAGCTCCGTATCAAGCTGTTTTGCCGCGTAAAGGCTGTTGCCCGTTCCCGTGAAATAAAATACCATAACCGTACCTCCGCCAATCACCGCAGTTTGCCGTATTCCTCAGCCGATACCGCCTCGCACCATTCCGTGCTTGTATCCTCGCCCGAAATTTCAACCGCAAGGTGACTGAACCAGCAGTCCGCCGCAGCGCCGTGCCAATGCTTAACGTTGGCGGGAATATTTATCACCGTGCCTGGGAGAATTTCCACAGCATCTTTGCCCTCCTCACGATACCAGCCTCTGCCGCCTACGCCTATCAAAAGCTGTCCGCCGCCGCTTTTCGCACGGTGAATGTGATAGTGATTTCTGCACCCAGGCTCGAAAGTTACGTTTGCGATAAAAAGCTGTTCTTTGGAAATCGGCGCAAGATAGCTCTGTCCGTCAAAATATTCTGCAAAAGCGTCGTTAGGCTCGCCGACGGGGAACATAATCGTATTTTGGTAACGGCTTTTTTCGTCGTTTTCGGGGACTTTTTCATCGCCGTAAATTTCGGCAATCATCGGGAACGTGCTCCAAGCCTTAGGTCAGCCGCAGTAAAATGCGAGCTGAGTTACAGCCTCAACAATTTCCTCTTTTGTAATGCCGTGCGCCTTGCCGAGGGCGATGTGAGTTTTAATCTGAGGGTACAGCCCCGCCGAGAATAACGCCGCAATAGTCACCATACTTCTGTCCCGCGCGGAAAGCTTATCCTCCCGCGACCACACCTCGCCGAATAAAACGTCGTCGTTCAGCTCCGCGAATTTCGGCGCGAGACTGCCGAGATTATCACGTCCCGCTGTTTGTTTTACTGCCATAATAATTACCTCCAAAATAAATTTTTTTAATTTTTACCGAACTGCTCCGCGCACTCCTTCAGCCGTTTTATAACGTCAATCTGCTGAGGACAGGCGCGGCTGCACTGTCCGCAGGCTATGCAGTCCGCTGCGTTTCCAACGTTCTTTACAGCCTCGGCGTACTGCCGTTCACCCTCCTCAAGCTGACCCCACACAAGCTGTTGATTTCTTGCGGCGAAAATTTCGGGTATGGGTATTTTTTTCGGACACCCGTCCGTACAGTAATGACAAGCCGTACAGGGGATTGAATTTATGCCCGTCATAATTTCCTGCGCCTTGCGGACGGCGGTCTGCTCGTCGGCGTTAAGCGGCTTGAAATCTTTCATATAGGAAAGATTATCCCGCATTTGCTCGAGGTTGGACATTCCCGACAAAACCGTGATTATGCCGTCCAAAGACGCGGCATAGCGAATTGCCCAAGAGGCAAAGGACGCGTCCTTGTCAGCAGCTTTGAAAACCTCCTGCACCTTTTTCGGGGGCTTTGCAAGCGCGCCGCCCTTGACGGGTTCCATAACAATTATCGACTTGCCGTGCCGTCTTGCAACCTCGTAATTTTCCCTCGCCGTCACGCTGGGATTTTCCCAGTCGGCGTAATTGAGCTGTAACTGCACAAATTCCGCGTCGGGGTGGGCGGTCAGAACCTCGTCTAAAATATCGGGCGTTGCGTGGAACGAAAATCCCCAGTGCTTTATCAGTCCCTTTTCTTTCTGCTCCTTGACAAAATCCCAGATATGATATTTGTCATAGGTTTTGTAATTTCCCGCCTGCAAAGCGTGGAGCAGATAGTAATCGAAGTACCCCGCGCCCGTCCGTTCAAGGCTTGTGTAAAACTGCTTTTTTGCGGACTTCTCATCGTGTGCGCCCATCCAAGCGCAAAGCTTTGTTGCAAGGGTAAAGCTCTCGCGGGGGTAAC
>JAMPDU010000160.1 GCA_023665505.1 Ruminococcus sp. | reverse complement strand
CGCCCAAGCTCTGAACGCCGCCGACAAGCAGCAGCTCCTTCAGCTTGAGGACAAGCACGCCTCTCTTTGGAGCAGACTGTTTGGCAGAAAGGAAAAAACCGAAACATAGAAAATGCTCTCCGCGCAAAACGGAGAGCATTTTTTATTCTTCATAATGTCCTTTGCAAGAGACAATCCACAAATTTCCGTCAACGAAATTATAGACAAGCCTGTTACCGTGGTCTATATGTCTGCTCCAGCCCTTACGGTACTTGAGCGGTTCGGGATGCCCCGTTCCTTTATTCAGACCGTTCCGCTCAATGTCCTTAATAAGGTCATTGATTTTCTTTACGATTTTCTTGTCCGTCTGCTGCCAGTAAAGATATTCGTCCCAAGCAATATCACTCCACAGCTTATTCATTGAAATTCTCCTCAATCAGCTCGTGTTGTTGCCCATTGCCCTGTTCAAGCTGCTCGAACGCTCTGTCGAGTTTTGCGCGATATTCGGCGTTTTGCAGGGCTTTTACCATACTGTTGTACTCGTCAAGGCTCATCAGAACGACGTTCTTTTCGTTTTTCCTTGTGATTATAACAGTCTCCATATCATTTGTAGCCCTGTCGCAGTAGTCTTTAAGGTTATTCCTGATTGTAGAGTAGTTTACCGCTAACATATTCGCTCCCCCTTTCTTGCAATATATTGTACAATATCAAGTGCAATATTCTGTACAATATAAGTATATCACAAAATCAATTATTTGTCAAGCGTTTGAATGACTTTTTTTAAAAATTTTGTTCCTTGCCGTTCCGCTCGGCGGCAAGCTCGCCGCCGATGAGCCGCCGCACCTTGTCCTCGACGGTTTCTCCCTCGTCCTTGAAATGCACTCTCACCTCGTATCGAGTACCGCCGAGCATTTTATGAAAGCACGTCGGTTTCCTGCTCGGATTTCTTCTTTCCATTCAATAACCCCCTATCTGTCCTCGCCCCTCGCGACGTCCCTTGCGCGGTCGCTCCGCTCGAAACGCTCCACGCCGCTTTTAAGCTGTTCAAGCTCCGCAATATCGCTCTTGATTTCGCCGTACCGTTTCATCAGAGCGCTTTTCTTTTCGTTCAGCTTGTCAACCCGATTTTGGAGCGACTGCCTGTTTGGAAGTTTCTTGTTGTCGTTCCAAAGCGGTTTAACGGCTCTTTTGGCGCTGTCGAATAACCTCAGCTCGCTTTCGTGTTTTCGGAAAAAGCCGTCCCTGTCCTTAGCCTTTCGGTACTGCTCGTTTATCGGCTTTAGGGTGAGATAGTTGTTTATGCTGCGGATATTCTCCGAAAGCTCCGTCATTTCTTTTTCAATCGACTTTATCTCATCAATGACATCAAGGCGGTCGTCGTGCAGACCGAGGATTTTTTCGGTCAGTTCCTCCTTGCTGTCGATACCTTTCTCGGTGAGCTTGTTCAGGAGCTTTGACGCGCTTTGCATATTCTGCAGAACAGCCCAACGCCGCAAGCCCTCCGAGGCTTGCACTTTCTCGTTAATTTCGACAAAGCGCCCGACGTTCTCCTTTGGAGACTGCTCACGGTACATTAAGCGGCGGTCAATTCTAAATCTGATGTTTTCTTCGGTGTAATAAAAACCGAGCGTTTTCGCGCGGGTAAACCGCTCCTGTCCCTCGGCTCGAAACGCTATATGCTTACCGTGCTTTATTTCGTAGCCGCTCTCCCGCATTTTTTGGAGGAAATCTTCAAAGCTGTCGGCGCTCTTGATACATTCGTCAATCGCGGCTTTCAGCTTGGATTTCCAACTGTTGCCCGCCTTGTCCTGCTCCCACTCGTAATGCCCCTTGCCCTTGCCGATTTCGGGCTTTTTTATTACGGACAAATCATTCTCGGCGCACAGCTCATCACTTATTTCCCTTATCCGTTTCCAAGCGGGTTTAAATTTCTTGTCGTGTTCGAGGGAAAACGACTTGCCTGTAACAGAATTTACCGAGTTAATGATGATATGATTGTGAATATGTCCCTTGTCGGTGTGAGTGGAAATGACGTATTTGTATTGCCCTTTCAGCAACTCATCGGCGAGCCGCTTTCCGATTTCGTGCGCCTGCTTGGGCGTGACCTCGTTCGGCTCAAAGGATTGTATCAAATGAAAACCTTGCGTATGTCCTCGATAGCCTTTTTCTTGTTGCTCGCGCAAAAACTCATAAGCCGCGAAAACGTGAGAACATTCGTAGCCGGCAACATATTCCTGTTCCTCGGTTTTATGCGGATTGGTTATGTAATCGACTGCGCGGTTTAATGAATTTTTGATAGGGTGAATTTTTGTAACCGCCATATTTCCTCCACTTTCTTTTTTAGAAATGCTATATCCTCATCGTAAATTCGGTTGGTCGAGTTTACCCGCGCGGCGATTTGGTTAATATTCTTTCCGATAATGCTCAACTCTCTATTGATTTCGCTAAAATCGTAAAGATTGATTTTTTCGTAAACCGCCGCCTGCCGCAAATAAGCCTCCAAGCTCCGAAAACCGCATTTTTGTTTTTTCGCTAAAATCAATGCTTTTTCATCTTCGGTAACTCGAAAATTCATCACGATTGAACGTTTGCGGTTCGGCGCTTTTTTTGCATTTCCGTCCATTTGCCGACCCTCCTTTTTTATTTTTTGTCCGCTGTTTTTTTTGGCGCGAAGCGCCCTATTCGGGGGTTTGGGGGTTTACCCCCAACAAGCGTTTTTGCCCGTTCGACCGAACGGACAAAAACAGACAAATGGCTTGCCATTGTCGTTGCTTGCTACTCTTCCGAGGTATATGCGATATGTGCGGACAATTCCGCATTTTCGCCGCGCGAAAATTTTGTGAAAACGCCGAAAAGCGACCGTTAAATTTTCCCGATAAAATTGAAATAAACCTCGATAACTTGTCGGCGGTCTTTGCCGTTTCCCGTCTTTTCGTGAACGACAACTTTTTCGACAAATTCATTCAGAACGGCGGGAGTAAGCTCCGTTATTTCCGTGTATTTTTTCACGACCGCAATAAATTTATCGACGTTTATTTCCGACGTTTCGCGCTCCGTGATTGCCGCCCTTAATTCTTCGATTTCATCTTCGAGCCGATTGTATTCTCCGTCGTATTCTTCCATAAGGCGCGTAAAGTGCTTTTCGGGAATTGCCCCCGCCGCTCTGTCCTCGTATAATCTCTTAATCAGGTCATCGACTTTTTTTAGACGTTCCTCGGATTGGGCGAGCCGCTGTTTCCATTCGCGGCAATGTTCCCGAACGTCGGCGCTGTAAACGTCCATTGCGCTTTCGGCAAACGCTTTTTCATCGTTCCTCACGCTTTCACACGCCTTGCGAATTGCCGTTAATATCAGCTCCTCGATTGCCGACGTTCTCGCATAGTGCATAGTGCAACCTTGTTTTCCTTTTCCCCTGTAAAGACTGCATATGTAACAATCGTCCGCATCGTATTTCTTTTTCTTATCGGGCTTTGGCTGACGGTGTGTGAGCTTGGAGCCGCAGTCCGCGCAATAGAGAAGTCCCGTAAGCGGGTGCGGCTCGCGGTCGTAGCTTGGGCGGCGCACGGTGCGTCGGAGCTTTTGAGCTAAATTCCACGTTTCCTCATCAACAATAGCCTCGTGAGTATTTCGGAAAATCATCAGCTCATCGGGCGTAGCCTTACGCCGCTTTTTGGTCTTGTAGTCTACCCCTATAGTCTTGCCCAAAACGGTATGTCCCATATATTCCTGCTTTGCAAGAATGTATCCTATGGCGGTCGGAGACCACGCATAGGGGTCTTTAACGCTCGCCGCGTGGTTATTCTCGGGGCAATACTTAGCCGCATACGCCGACGGTATCAGCACCTTTTCGGCGGTAAGAATGTTTGCGATTGCTTGTACGCCTTTCCCGTCGATAATCATCTGATAAATGCGGCGCACCACCGCGGCGGGTTCGGGGTCGATGATAAGCTGCTGCTTGTCGTTCGGGTCGCGAAGATACCCGTATGGTATGCTCGGCGATACGCGCTTTCCGCTTTCCATTTTGGACTTAAAGACCGCCTTAATCTTGCGGCTCGTATCGCGCGCGTACCACTCGTTCATTATATTCAGAAACGGCGTAAAATCGCTTTCCTGTTGATTGGCGCTGTCAATCCCGTTGGAAATGGCGATAAATCGAACGTCCTTTTGCTTGAATAATACCTCGGTGTACATTCCCACCTGCAGATAATCGCGCCCAAAGCGTGACATATCCTTGACTATCACCGTGCCGACGTTCCCCGCCTCAATCTCCGCTATCATCGCTTGAAAGCCCTCGCGCTTAAACGTCGTTCCCGATACCCCGTCATCGGTGAAATGACGGACGTTCTCGAAGCCGTTCCGCGCGGCGTATTCCTCAAGCAGCTTCTTTTGGTTCGTGATTGAATTGCTCTCGCCCTCAAATTCATCGTCCCGCGATAAACGCTCATACAATGCCGTGATTTTGTGTTTCTGTGCTTTTGCACTCATTCTCTCGACCTCCCATTTTAACGGCGTTTGTTATTACTGCCGACTTTATTTTCTCTGTCCTTAACATAATAACACATTTATTTTAATTTGTCAAGGACTTTTCGGAAAATCCTTTTATAATGCGGGTTTATGGAGCTGACAAAAAAGAAAAAGGACTTACTTTGCCAAATCGACGGAGAGCGTCCTACAAGCGCGTATTTCGCGTGGAAATTAAATCAAGGTCAAGTTAATAGGCTTAAATTTAAAGCGCCTTAAATCGCGCGGATTTTGCCGTTTTTTGAATTTCAAGGAAAAACGACAAATTGGGGGAATTTTGCGACATACATTTTACCCTTGTCGTTTTTCGTTTTATGAGGAATTGAAAAAATAATTTGATTATTTATAACTAATTATTTTACAGTCTAACAATTTTCAACCGAAATCGAAAATTTTCGGAAAATTTCGCCTTTAGTAACATTTAGTATATTTTTTATTATAATAAGGTGTCGAAACTCAACTATGACAAATGGGGGGGTATTCTATGACAAATCGGGGGGTATTCTATGACATATTAGGGGGTATTCATATGTTTTTGGGTCTCAACTATGACAAAAAGGGGGGATTTTTTTGGAATTTTTTTCATAAAAAATATGTGATTTTTCTCATAAAATTACATATTGGGAGTGATGTAATATTTTATGACATCTATTGACTTATGTCATAAAATGTGCTATACTATTTTTCGAGGTGATAAAGGAATGAGCGTAACGGATAATCAAAAGAAAGCATTGACACGTTCGGAGCGGATAGCTGTGATTAAAGAGGACAAGCTAAGAGATGAGCAGTACAATTCCATTGTCCGCAAGGCAAACCCCGCGATTAGAAATGCCAGATACAGCCTATCATTACAACAACAAAGGATATTGTGCTATTTAATATCTAAAGTCCAAAGCTCCGATACCAAAGATACCGAGAAGATATTTAATATTAAGGATTTTTACGACTTTATGGAAGTCGGTAATAAGGACTACGACAAGGTTAGGCGAGATTTGCAAGCAATACGCAATAGGTCTTGGTGGATACGCGATGAAAAGACAGGAGAAGATGTCCTTGTCGGTTTTTTCAATACGGTACGATGTGATAAAAGGTCGGCGAAGGTTCGCATAAAGTGGCACGAAGATATGATGCCGTATATTCAAAACCTTGTCCGCGAATTTACTCAATACAAGCTCTGGTACATAATGACAATGAAATCCGAGTATAGCATACGTCTGTATGAGCTGCTGAAATCCGTGGCGGGAAAAACAGTTTGGAATTTTAAAATTGAGGACTTAAAGCATAAATTTATGTGCGATAGTTATAAACTGTTTGGAGATTTTAAACGCAGAGTCATTGACCCCGCCGTTAATGAAATCAATGAAAAAACCGATATTAACGTTACTTACGAGCTTTTTAAATTCGGCGATAGCGGAAAAGCGTACACCGACATCGAGTTTACCGTAATCCCCAAAGAGGACGCTGAACGGCTCACGATTGATAAAAACATTCGTGACGAGCTCGACGGACAACAGATGTTTGATGTCTAATTTCGCCGATGGCGAATTAACATCTTTGTAAAAGGGAAAGTATGAGCAAAACAATAAAACAGATAGCCGACGAGCTGGGAGTGTCCAAACAGCGGGTATATCGGTACATAAAATCGAACCACATCAACGAAGTACATCAAGAACGGGGTGTGATGTACTATGACGAAACGGCGGAAACGGCTATAAAATCGGCTTTTTCTCAAAACAACACTTCAAATGAAACACATCATAATCATATCAATGATACGACTTTGGAAACGGTTATTGATGTGCTGAAATGTCAGCTTGAGGTAAAGGATAAGCAAATAGAACAACTTCAGCGAACGGTCGAGCAGCTTACCGCCGCGCTTGCCGCCGCCCAAGCTCTGAACGCCGCCGACAAGCAGCAGCTCCTTCAGCTTG
>JAMPDU010000015.1 GCA_023665505.1 Ruminococcus sp. | reverse complement strand
CCCGCGGAGCTCTTGAACGATAACACGCCGCCGTCCTGCGGACGTGCGCCGTTTTGTAAGGGGCTCCGCCCCAAACGAACGCGTAGCGTTCGTTTTCCCCGCAAGGGCGCTGCCCCTCGACCCCGCCAGCGCGGGGCTGCGCTGGACCAGCCGTTTGCCTAAAGGGCTTTTGGTTAGGTACTGTAAAAATTTGGTTGCTAAACCGCCGTAAAAAAATGTGCTGAAACGTACCCTAAAACCAAATTTGATAAAATTTTTCGGAAATTTGCCAAAAAAACCGTTTTCCCCCTTGATTTTTTTCGTGAAAAGTGGTAAAATATTATAGGTATTTTTATATAGCTGTCTTTTCGGACATGCTATACCGAAAAAAATATTTTGAAAGGTCTGGATAATTATGTTAATTCTTGTAGTAAACGCGGGCAGCTCCTCACTTAAATATCAGCTGCTGAACATGGACGGCGAAACCGTTATCGCCAAGGGAAACTGCGACAGAATAGGCATCGGCGGTCACATCGCCCACAAAACCCACGACGGCAGAACCGTGGACACGGACTGCAACTTCCCCACCCACACCGAGGCTTTTGAAAAGCTTGTGGAAGTCCTCACAACGGGCGACGCGTCGGTTATCAAGTCAATGGACGAGATTTCCGCGGTAGGTCACCGTATCGTGCAGGGCGCGGAAATTTTTGACAAAACCACCCTCGTTACCGACGAGGTTATTCAGCAAATCGACGATTTGCAGGATCTCGCCCCGGTACATAACCACCCCCACGCTTTGGCGCTTTGGGCGTGCAAAAAGGTGCTCCCCGCGAACGTGCCTCAAGTGGTTGTTTTCGACACGGCTTTCCACCAGACAATGCCCGAAAAGGCTTATATGTACGGACTTCCCTACGAGGATTACGAAAAGTACCACGTGAGAAAATACGGTTTTCACGGCACTTCACACCGCTTTGTGTCCGCCGCCCTCGCAGAGGCTATGGGCAAGGACATCAAGGACTTGAAAATCGTGTCCTGCCATTTGGGCAACGGCTCGTCAATTACGGCGGTGCAGGGCGGCAAGTCCATTGACACGTCCATGGGCTTTACCCCTCTCGACGGCGTTGTAATGGGCACGCGCACGGGCAGCGTTGACCCCTCGGCGGTAACTTTTGTCGCCGAAAAGCACGGTTTCTCCACCAAGGAAATGAGCGACTACATGAACAAGAAGTCGGGCTTTCTGGGCGTTTCGGGGGTTTCCTCCGACAATCGGGATATTTCGGGCGCGGCTGCCCACGGCGACAAGCGTGCAAAGCTGGTTTCCGATATGCTCATCTATGAGATCAAGAAGTACATCGGCTCTTACGCAGCGGCTATGAACGGTCTGGACGCGGTTCTGTTCACGGGCGGCATAGGCGAGAACGCGGCGGAAGTCCGCGAGGGCGTTTGCGCTGATATGGAATTTTTCGGAATTAAAATCGACAACGAGCTTAACAAGACCGTCCACGGCGAGCTGAAAAAGCTTTCCACCGCCGATTCAAAGGTGGAGGTTTGGGTAGTCCCCACAAACGAGGAGCTGCTTATCGCAAGGGATACGCTGGCACTTATTTCCAAATAAGTGTACTAATCAATATTATATATAGTATTATAGTGAGAGAAACGCCGTTGCATTGACGTTTTTCTCACTTATATTTTTAATTGCAGGCATAGTACATCTCTGCATTATGCACAATTTTTAAAATTATATTTGTTATTTTTACCAATTGACAGGCTTAGCCATATTATGTTACAATAATATTGCAGAAAGGTACTATGCCTGTCACGAAAGGAATATTCCTGCAAAATAATTTATTGTAAGGAGAATTGTTATGCCTGTTATTAAATTTTCTGTAAGTGAAAGTGATTACAAAACAATTGAGACAAACGCAAACGCACAAAAAATGCGTATTCCGGAATTTGTAAGGTCAGCTGTTTTGAACACACCGTCCATTTTTACACCAATTGAGGCAGAAAAAAGAGCATTGGCTCAATTTGCCCCGGGTGTTGAATTTACATTGCCTCAAATATATGGTGAAGATTGGGAAGGTATAGGAAAATCCGGAGGAGGATTTGGTACCAGTTTTTACAATTATATTATAAAATATTCTACTAAAATTGAATTTGTACGCTATAAAAGATACGCGATTTATAAAATAAAGTGAACAAGGAGTAAAATTATGATTAAGGAAAAAATTGACAGAATAAACGAGCTGGCGAGGAAGTCCCGCACCGCGGAGGGTCTTACCGAGGCGGAAAAAGCCGAGCAGACCGCCTTGCGGCAGGAGTACCGCGACGGCGTGAAAGCCAATTTGGAGGGTCAGCTGAAAAATATCGAAATAGTTGACAAAGAAAAAAATATGGAAATTATTGACTATTTTAAGTCGGACAAACCCGACTACTGGCTTGCCGAAATCAAAAAAAGCGACTGGCGAGCCTCGGAAACTTTGGCGCGGTTTATCGCCGAAAACACCTTTCACGAGAACCTTGGCGAGGGCACGCTGCTGCTCCTCACCGACGGCGGCAGGCTGGTTTCCTTTGTGACGTTCGCCGAACGGGACTGCTTTGATAACTGCGAATTTACCCCGTGGATAGGCTTTGTGTACACCTTTCCCGAGTACCGCGGGCACAGGCACGTTGGCAAGCTAATACGCCGCTGCGAGGAAATTGCGGCGGAGAACGGCATTCCCCGGGTTTACGTGTGTACCGACCACGTGGGGCTGTACGAAAAATACGGCTTTTCCTACATCGAAAGCCGTGACGATATTTACGGCGGGGTCAGCAGAATTTACAGTAAAAATATTTCTAAGGAGTAAATAAAATGTTAAATTTTGACGTATCGGCACTTCCCACACCCTGCTATGTTGTGGACGAGCGGCTTTTGAGGAAAAATTTGGAAATCCTCAAATCCGTGCAGGATCGGACGGGGTGCAAGATTTTACTTGCGCAAAAGGCGTTTTCTATGTACAGCGCGTACCCATTAATTGGAAAATATCTGTCGGGGACAACCGCCAGCGGCTTGTACGAGGCGCGGCTCGGGCGGGAGGAGATGCCCGAGGGGGAAGTCCACATCTACTCGCCTGCTTACAAAAAATGTGATTTTGAGGAAATTGTTGGAATTGCAGACCATATCATTTTCAACAGCTTTTTCCAGTTTGAAAGGTTCTACCCCGACGTTTTGAACAGCGGTCGGGACATTGAAGTCGGTATCAGAATGAACCCCGAATACTCCGAAATTGAGACGGACATTTACAACCCCTGTTTCAAGAATTCCCGTCTGGGAATGGTTTTGGGGGAATTCCCCGACAAACTTCCCGAGGGAGTAAGCGGGCTGCACTTCCACACAATGTGCGAACAGGGTGCGGACGTTTTGGAGCGTACCGTTGCTGCAGTGGAGGAAAAATTTAGCAAATATTTCCATGGTATAAAATGGCTGAACTTCGGCGGCGGACACCACATCACCCGGGAGGGGTACGACACAGAAAAACTTGTGGAAATTATTGGCAGGGTGCAAAAAAAGTACGGCGTGCAGGTCTACCTCGAGCCGGGGGAGGCGGTTGCGCTCAACGCGGGATTTTTGGTGACGGAGGTGCTGGACGTGCTCAAAAACGGCATGAATTTGGCAATTGTTGACACTTCGGCGGCCTGCCATATGCCCGACGTGCTGGAAATGCCCTACCGACCGAGCGTTGCGGGCGCGGGGCTGCCCGATGAAAAGCCGTACGCCTACCGTTTGGGCGGTCCCACCTGCCTTGCGGGGGACGTTATCGGGGACTATTCTTTCGACCGGCAGCTGAAAATCGGGGACAGGCTTGTGTTCTGTGACATGGCGATATATTCCATGGTAAAAAATAACACTTTTAACGGCATGCCGTTGCCTGCCATAATTTGGCATGGCGAGGACGGTTCGTTCAAAACCGTGAAAAGCTTTGGGTATGAAGATTTTAAGTCCAGACTTTGACTAAAAAGAGGAAAGACAGCCGCGGCGTCTCTCCTCTTTTTGTTATATTTGGTCTATCGACAGCGTTACGTTACTCAGCCCATGGTAATAATTTACAGTTTCGGCAGTGAATTTGTATACGCAGTAATCCTCGTCGTCAATGCCCTTGGGGTAGTATATCTCGCAGCCGTCACGCCAAAGCATAGCTTTCGTTTCGAGGTCTGTACAGACCTCGATAGTACCCGTAAAAAGTGCGCCCTTGTACTTATCCTTTGTATCGTCGCAGTAATATACGCAGGCTTTGGAGTTTTTCAGGAACTGCCCCACCCTTTTCGAGCTTGTGTTTGTGGAAAAATAATGGATTTTTATGCTGCCGTGCTCGAATACCAACATACCCTTTATCTGCGGGAAACCGTTTTCGTTCACCGAGCCGACGTAGGCTACCGAGGCGTTTTCCCGCAGCTTTTTTATCTCCGAAACAACATCTTTCATTTTAATTCTCCTTTTCGAGTAAATTTTCAAGAATTTTCCCAAGATACGCTTCAAAAGCGAGTATCTCGTCATCGCGAAACCTCCTGTAAAAAATTTCGTTCATTTCCGCCGATACAGCGTCGTATTTGCTTTTCAGCCCTTTTGCCTGCGGAGTAAGAATGATTTTCAAGGCTCTGCGGTCATTGGGGCTGCTTGTTCTTTGTATATGTCCCATTTCCTCCAGCCTGTCAAGCATACCGGTGAGAGTTGTTTTTGCAAGACCCGTTTTTGAGGAAAGCTCGCTTATTGTGATACCGTCCTGCTCCCAAAGTACGAAAAGAATACGTCCCTGCGCGCCGTTGAATTCACTTATGCCATGATCTGCAAGCATTTTTTCAAATACTCTGCCCTGTATCTGCTTTATTTTGCTTATGAGAAATCCGCCGTTTGTACTAACCGTAATTTTCACCTCCTACTACTATATAGTATATCACTATATAGTACTTTTGTCAAGTAATATTTAGAAAATTACGCAAATAATTTTGAACGGTGCAGGCTTTCTACAGGTAACGGTACGTGAGTAATGTTACCCACAAGAGCATTTTACCCCTATTGGTAAAGCATGCCAATAAGGGTAAAGACTCAGCCTTTTTATTCCATATTTTTGATATAATTAACAATTTCTGTCTCCGCGGAGGCGGCGTTGTCCCCCATTAAGAAATAGGCGTAATCCCCCTCTGTGCCGACGATTGACGCTCCCGCACGCTCAACGTCGTCGGGGTAAAAAGCGTCCTGCTCTTGAGCTTTTTTCCGGCGAGCCTCCAGGTCGGCTTTGGCGGCGGAAACGTCCTCCGCCTTGATGAGAATTATCTCGGTCATATTGGCGCTCATGGGGCACTGGAGAATTAACATATTTTGGTAATTATCGTTTTCAGCGTCCAACAAAAAGAAGTCGGAAATCAGCATGGGGTCGTCAACCTCCCAAAGCATGGGCCATTCGCCGACAGCGAGAGCCGCGTCCGCAATGGGCTGCAATGGATTGTCAGAAATTTCCTCCTCGGTCGTATCTTCGGAAACCTCCTCGGGAACGGTTTCCTCTGTCGTCTCGGCGGCTGTCGCCGTCTCGGCGGAAGTCTCCGTTTCGGTTTCGGCGGAGGTCGTCTCCTCGGTGCTTTCCTTGCCGCAGGCTGTCAATATCAAAGCGCAAGCCGCCAGTACGGCTGCCGCTGTAAAAAATTTCCTGAATTTCATAAATTAGCAATCCTTTCCCTTTAAACAGGTAACGGTACAGAAATTTGTTACCCATGGAAGTATTTAACTTTTATTGACAAAGTTGCCCAATATGGGTAAAGGCTCAGCCTTTGTACTGAAAATATTTTGTTACTTAAAGCGTGATTTATTCAGCTGCCAAAATTAGGAAATTATCTCCTCCTCGGCGCTTGCGGGAGTTGTGGTTTCGGCGGGCTTTTTCGATGTGGTTTCGGGTTTTGCGGTAGTTTGCCCAGCCGTTGTTTTGGAAGTCGGCGAGGTACTCGCGGTTGACTTTGCCGTGGTTTTAGAAGTCGGCGAAGTCTCCGTCCGCGGCTTGGATGTGGTGGTAACGGGCGCGGCGGTGGGAACTGTCGTTGTAACCGTCGTTTGCGGCGGTACGGTCACCGGCGCGGCTGTTACAGCGGGTATAGGCGGGGTGGTGTCCGACCGCGGCGGAATTCCCTGAACCACGACGGGAGCGGTGGTTGTGGCTGTAGTCGTTGTTTCCGCGGCTCTGCCCTGAGTGAGAAAGCTGTTGTAATAAGTCACGGTGGACTTTGTGGTTGCGTGGAACGCGTTATTCGCGAAAAGCAGGTCGGTTATGCCGTGCTGCTTGATGTAGTCGACGGCGTTGTAGGTGAAAAACCGCATGTCGAACACGTAAATTTCCTCGAAAGAGCCGAACAGGAACTGGGGCAGGGCGTTGCCGTAGCTGTCCTTGAAAATGGCGAGCTTTCTGCCGTTTCGGGTGGACGTTTTCACGTGGGTAATTTTGGCGTCGCCGCCCATAAACGTGCCGTACAGCATAGACTTATTTTTGGAGAAATCCACAAAAAAGTTGGCGTCGTAAGGCTCCTGCATGCCCGTGATACGGTTGTTTTCGCCGAGAATATAGTTGTAGTAGGTTGTGGTGTACTCCACATCTTTCGGCACGTAGTACACGAAATCCTCGGGGTTGTTTTTGATAACGATGTCCTGAGTGTAGCCGTACATCGTGCCCACATAGCCTTCCACCACTTTTTCGTCATAGGCGGACAGGTCGGCGAAAGGCACTTCCGCGGTTTCGGCAAACTGCTTTGCGGCGTAGTACGCACCGAGAGACGACCAGTGGTGGTCGGTGCGGAAATAAATCGGCTCGGAGGTATGAAGGCTTAGGGTTGTGTACGCGTCCACGGGCTTTACGCCGTTTTGCAGATTTGAGTAAATATTGTTAATATTTCCCAACTGTTCCGAGGTAAACTCCTTAATGCTGTCTGGGCAGTAAAACTCCACCGATGTGGGAATTACCATGCAATAGACGTTTACGCTGTTCCCCAGCTGTTTTTTATACTCGCTGATAACTTTTGCGTAATTTTCACCCACAGTATAACTTCCGCCGTACAGCATGAGCGCACGTGTTCCAACCACGGCTATGCCGTTATTGGTAATACTTACCGTATCGTCCATGTCGATACCGTCTCCGTCCTCCCCGTTTTCGGCGGTGGTTATCTCGGAAAAAGGCTCTTGAACCATGCCGTCGCTTTCGGTAACGGTGGTCTGAGCGTTGAAAGAGAACTGCTCAACCTCTTCCATAGGCGCGTCGGTGACAAAATTTGCAATTTCCTCGGTAACGGACGGCTCTGTTTGGGTAGCCTCGGCAATCGTCACGTTGTGGAGCTTTATGTCGTTCATGCGGAAACCCGTCATGTTCCTTATCATGGAAGATACTACCATTAAATCGTCCCGATATGGCACCGTATCGCTGAAATAGGTGTTGAGGGAGTTTGTGAACTCGCCGCTGACAAATGTTTCCAAAGAAAATTTCGGGAATTTGGCAAGCTCCCGCTTTTCAAGCTCCGACTCGGTGCTGCGGGGGAAAATAAGCATAGCCGCCCCCACCGCGGCGAAAAGCGTCATGGTTATTACCACATAAATCACGTCGGAAACCTTGCGGCGTTTTTCTTTTTTTGTATCGTAACGGTTAATTTTTAAATTCATCGACATAATTTATTTTGCACTCCTCTCACGGATTTATATCGCAATGTTATTTTTTGGCAGCGGGGCGACCCCGCCCCCGTTTAGAAACGGAAGTACAGGAACGGATTGTTGGTGTCCCCGATAAGCAGCAGGGTACTTACCGCAAGCAGCGCAACGGCGCACACCGATTTGCAGACGGTAAGCGGCGCTGCTCCGCCCTTTGCCATGGACTTGTTGTAAAAGTCCTCGATAAGCTCGCCCACGGGCAGACTGCATATCAGCGCGGCTATCAGCAGGTAAAGGTTTCCCGTAAGCTCGCCCCGGGTTATGATGTCCCACTTTGGAGCAGCCCCCGCGCCGAAAAGCACCTTGACAAAGCCCCCCAGCCTGCCGAAGTCCTCAAAATAGAAAATTACCCAACCGAATATTATCAAAGCCATGCTGTAGACGTGCATTAGGGGCATTGGCAATTTTTTCCCGTTTTTCATTGCTTTGACGACGGTGTACTTCTCGATTATCAGTATCACGCCGAAGTAAAGTCCCCAAAGCACGAAATTCCAGCTTGCGCCGTGCCAAAGACCGGTGAGAAACCAAACTATCATAATGTTCAGCGGCTGGTGACGGCGGTTTCCCCCCAGAGGAATGTAGACGTAATCGCGGAAAAACGACCCCATGGAGATGTGCCACCTGCGCCAAAAGTCGGTAATCGTCGCGCTGACGTAGGGGTAGTGGAAATTTTCGTCAAACTCAAAGCCGAAACAGCGTCCCAAACCGATAGCCATGTCGGAGTACCCCGAAAAGTCGAAATATATTTGGAAAGTAAAGGCAATTATTCCTATCCAAGCCCCCGACATGGAGAGGGTGTTTAAGTCGCTGTCCAAAAAGCGTTCGCTGAGGACGGAAAGCTGATTGGCAAGAATTACCTTTTTGCCAAGTCCCACCAAAAAGCGGAAAGAGCCCTCGGAAACGTCGGAAAGGGAGATGCCACGGGTATTTATTTCCTCGGAAACTGTGGTGTAGCGGACGATAGGTCCGGCGATAAGCTGGGGAAACATGGAAATGTACAGGAGAAGTCCCGACATACTGCGCTGACCCGAGACCCTGCCGTTGTAAACGTCCGCCAAATAAGACAGAGACTGGAACGTGTAAAAACTTATGCCGATAGGCAGGTCGATTTGGGGTACTTCGAGGTTAAAGCCAAGGGCGTTGAGGTTTGTCACGATAAACCCCGAGTACTTAAACACGCATATCATGGCGATATTCAGCGCCACGCCCAGTATCAGCGCGGGTTTGGAGCGCGTGCTGCCGCGGTCTATCATAAGCCCGATAACGTAATTTATCATCACGCTGACCAGCATGAGGACGATGTACATAGGCTCGCCCCAGGCGTAAAAAATCAGGGAAAAAATGATAAGCACGGCGTTTGCGAAGGGGTTCTCGTTGACCTCCGCGCCGAAGGAGTACAGCAGAATAAGGGCAAGCATAACCGCCGACACGGCGGGCTTACCCAAGACGTAAAATATCAGCGCAACCGCCATTAAACCGATGTTCATAACGGGGTGCTCGTTGAACATAATGCCCAGCCTGCGGTTTCTGCGCCGCTGTCTGGCGAGTATGGAGTCGCAGCCCCGGGCGATGAGGTAGAAAATTATCACCGCGGGCAGGAACACGTATATGAAAAGCAGATCGGCAAATACCATTTTTTGTCATTTTGCGTACCCGTGGCGGGGACGCTCTCCTTTCATTTATCTACAAGGAAATGTTTTCCAAAACCGGTTTTCAAGTCCGAATTTAATTATATCATTTCCGTGATTTTTCGTCAATAGACAACAAAATGAAAAAAGGGAAATTTTTTGCCGTATACAAGGCAATTTGCACAAAGGCGGGCGGGGTGTCCCCGCAGCCAGTGTCACCCCCAAGCTGCGTGTTACAGACCTTTACAAAAAAAGCCCCCTCAAGGGGGCGGGCAGGATACTATAACTTTGGGGAAATTATTCGGCGTACTCAACTATGGAGTGGGGTATGTTTTCCTCGTCAAGACGGGTTTCCAAAGCCTCTCGGGCGGCAAGGGTTGCGGTGTCGCTGAGTAAGATATGTACCTCGATTTCGCCCTCTGTTTTGGTAATTTCTGTAATAAGCTCGTCCAGCGCGCGGGATTGGTTGTTATAGAGGTACTCCTCCCCGTCCACGGTGACTTCCGCGAAAAGGGTTTCCTGCAAGGCGGTTGTTTCCTCCGTCGTTTCGGAAACCGTTACGTCCGCGGGGACTGCGTCGCCGCCTCCTTTGCCGAAACCGAAACCGTTGCCGAAAAAGTAAATAATTACCAATACAATAATTACCAATAACACAACCACAAGCAGAATTTTTCCGCCGCTTTTCTTTTTTTCCTTTGCCATTTTTTACCTCCATATTTTTAATTTATTTTCTAACCTCGGCGCAGTAAAAATTTTCATACGCGCCGCTTACGTCCTTTATTTTCGGTGAGAAATCCTCCCTGACCGTTGCCGAGCCTATATCCTCGGGGTCGTAGAGGAAAATCCCGATAAGCACGTCGTCTCTTTGAAAGCCTTGGCTATCCAAAACCGTGACGATTTCCCCGCCGAGGTTTTCGGAATTTTCCGAAAGAATTTCGGCAATTGGAGTTTCGCCGTTATATACCGTTATTTCCCAATTACTTCGGCTTTGCATTTCCAAATCTATTTTAAAAACCGCTCCGTTTTGAAAATTCAAAAGCGCCTCGGCGTTGTCTGCGGCGTTTTTGTCCGCTTTTCGGAGCTGTTCAAGCTCCTTTTCGGCTTGCTTTTGCCACTCCTCTTTTTCCTCCTCGAACCGCTTTCTGTCCGTTTCAAGCTGTTCCGCGGCGGCGTTTGCTTTCTCGATTTCCGCCTCTGCGCGGGCTTGGGTTTCGTCCGCCGAAAACTTAAAACTTACCAAAAAAGCGAACAGTATTATCATTGTAATATCCAGCAGCGAGGTGAAATCGAGGGATATTTTAGGCTTTCTCATCGTCGTCACCCATTTCCGCGGCTTGCTTTTTGTCCTTTATTCTTATGAGGTAAAGCTCGTTGTTTTCCTCTATTTTGGGACTTAAAAAGCTGTCCAGCACCTTAAAAATCAGCCCGAAAAACGCTCCCAAAAGCGTTGACGTGAGAGCGACGAGGAAATTTCCCGATATAAGCTCAGTGCCGCCTGAAAGGTCTAACTTAAGCAGCGAGTAAACCGTGCCTATCATTCCCAAAAGAGGGAAAGCCGAAACGAAATTCAAATACAGCGCGTAGGTTATTTCCTGCTCCTTGTGCCGTTTTTGCAGCTCCTCGCTTTTGCAGACGGAGCTTTCAAAGTCCCTGTCAAGGTAGCCGCCGAAACTGCCGCTTGCTTTTATTGTCAGCGCGAAAAGGACGGCTGTTAAAATTACCCAAACATAAATTATCCAGTCGTACTTAAAAAAATTTCCGCCCAAAATTTTAAACACGTTTTTGCCGCCCTCCTCCCACAAACATTATACCACACCTTTTTACAAATGTCAACATATTTTAGCAAAAATTAACTGCCGCACCCAAAAGTACGGCAGCCGAATAGCGTATTAAATTTACTGTCCCGCAAGCTCGCGGTAAAGTCCCATATAAAGCTCCGCGGAAACCGCCCAGCTGTAGTCGTTTTTCATTGCGGCTATAACCAGTTTTTTCCACTCGTCCTTGTTGTCGTAAAGCTCTTTCGCGCGGCGTGTGGCGTCAAGCATATCGTGGGCGTTGTAGGTCTTGAACGTGAAACCGTTTCCGTTTTCGCCGCCCGCGTCCCGGATACTGTCCCGCAGACCGCCCGTCTCACGGACAATGGGGATAGTGCCGTACCGCAGGGAAATCATCTGCGCCAGACCGCAAGGCTCGCTCTGTGACGGCATAAGGAACATATCCGCCGAAGAGTAAATCCGTCTCGCCAAGTCGGGAATGAAACCGATTGTGGCGCTTACCTTGTCGGGGTGCCGCCAAGCCATTTCCTTAAAGAAGTCCTCGTAAATCTTCTCCCCCGAGCCGAGTATGGCGAACTTGTAGCCGAGGTTCAGCATATCCTCAAAAACGTACTTGATAAGGTCGATGCCCTTGTGGGACACAAAGCGGGTGATGATACCGATAACAGGCTCGTCGCCCTCCTGCAGGTGCAGCTCTTCAAGCAGCGCCTTTTTGCACTCCGCCTTGCCTTTGAGGTTTTTCACGGAGAAATTCTTTGTCAGCAGCGGGTCTTTCTCGGGGTTGAAAGTGTCCACGTCGATACCGTTCAAAAAGCCGCAGAGCTTATACTGCTTGTTGACCAGCGCCCTGTCCAGACCGTGGGAGTACCAAGGGTCGAGGATTTCCCAGGCGTAACTGGGGGAAACGGTGGTAATCTTGTCGGCGGTTTCAAACGCGCCTTTCATAAGGTTTATGCAGCCATCGTACTCAAGCAGTTTGGTGTGGTACATGGGTATGCCCAGCACCTCGTTCAGCACCTCCATGCCGTATTTGCCCTGATACTGAATGTTGTGTATGGTGAACACGGTTTTGATGTTGTCATAGCCGTACTGGTACTTATAGAAAACGTTGTAGTACACGGGCACAAGGGCGGTTTGCCAGTCGTTGCAGTTGATGATGTCGGGTTTCCAGCCGATGTGTTTGAGCATTTCCATAATCGCCCTCGACAGGAACACGAACCGCTCGCAGTCGTCGTAAAAGCCGTACAGACCGTCTCTGCCGAAGTAGTACTCGTTGTCGAGGAGGTAGTAAGTAACGCCGTTGGCAACGCCCTTAAACACGCCGCAGTACTGTTTTCTCCAGCCCACGTCCACGGTGAAGTTGGTAATAAATTCAAGGGCGGCGCGCAGCTCGGGTTTGGTATTTTTATACAGCGGGAGAACCACGCGGCAGTCCTGACCCGCGTCGTTAAGAGCGCGGGGGAGAGAACCCGCCACGTCCGCAAGTCCGCCCGAGGCGGCGTAGGGGACAGCCTCTGATGCAGCATATAAAATATTCATAACAATACACTTTCTTTCTATCTGAAATTATAGAGTACCTGCGGGGGACGTCAGCCGTCCCCGCAAATATATTTTTTTAGATAACAGCACCCTTGCCGAGGAACAGCGGGTAATTCTGCGAACCTGTGAGAAGTCTCATATCGCTGATTTTGACGTTCTTGTCGGTTATGACATAGTTTATGTCGCACTTGCCGCCGATATTCGTGTCCTGCATAAGGATAGCGTTTTTCACAACCGCACCCTTGCCGATTTTCACGCCGCGGAACAGCACGCAGTTTTCAACCGTACCCTCGATGATACAGCCGTCGCCGATGAGGGAGTTTTTAACGCTTGCCCCGATGCCGAATTTGGCGGGAGGATTGTCCCGAACCTTTGTGTAAACGGGTCTGTTCTCTTTGAAGAGCTTAGCCTTGTTATCGCTGTTAAGCAGGGACATATTGGCTTTGTAGAACGTCTCCATAGAGGTTATCTTGCTGAAATAGCCGTCGTGGCGGTACGCCATAATTTTGTACTCGTGGGTTCTGCCCTGAAGTATAGCCTGTTCAAAGCTGAAAAGACTTCTCGAGGCGGATTCCAGCACGATATTTTTAAGGAATTCCTTAGACAGCACGAACATATTCAGCGATATGTTGCACGCGCCGCTGATAACGGGGTTGATGAGCACGTCCACAACGCGGTTGTCGTCGTTGATGCTGAACACGGTGGCGTGCTGAGCCTGTTCGGTGGAAACAACGTCCTTGGCGTAAACGGCGGTGATGTCCGCGCCTGTTTCAACGTGCGCCTCAACTATTTTGGCGAAGTCGATGTTGGCGATAACGTCGCAGTCGGACATTACAACATATTCCGCGTCGGAGGTCTTTATAAAGTCCCAAACGCCGTAGAGAGCCTCAAGCCTGCCGCGGTACATGCCGCTCTGGACGTGGCTGAACGGGGGCAGGAGGTGAAGTCCGCCTTTTTTTCTTGCCAAATCCCACTCGCGTCCGCTGCCGAGGTGGTCAAGGAGGGACTGGTAGTTGGACTTTGTGATTACGCCAACCTCGTCCACGCCGCTGTTCACCATATTGGACAGGGGGAAGTCGATAAGGCGGTAACGTCCGCCGAAAAGGACTGAACCCATCGTTCTTTCTTTGGTAAGGTCGGGGATAGTGCCGTCGTGCATATTGGAAAAAATCAAACCTAAAACTTTTCTGTTACTGCTCATAGTTATTATCATGCTCCCGTTAGGGAGCATCACTCCTTTCGATGTTTTTTGTGCTTTTGCGCAGCAAAATTTCAGACGAAGTCTGAAAAACGAAAAACTCGTAATTTGAAAAATCGTAGATTTTTCAAATTTTTCCTCGCTGCATTATATATTTTCCGAAATAATCTGCTTAGGGAGAACCTTTGCATTTTCGGATATATTTATGTTGTGTCCCACAACAGCTATTCCCCAGTCGTCTCTGTTCTCCACGGTTTCGGGGCGCGCGCCTATCTGCGCTCCCGCCTCGACTACGCAGTTTTCGCCGACTATGGCGTACTCAACGATAGCTCCCGATTTCACAACCGAGCCGGGCATAATTATCGAGTCGGTAACGGTAGCTCCCGCCTCGACGGTAACGCCCTCGAACAGTATCGAGAAGTCCACCGTGCCGTCCACAATGCAGCCGTCGGTAACCATCGAGTTTTCGATAACAGCGTCCGCGCCGATGTACTGAGGGGGCATAATGGGGTTTCTGGAGTACATTTTCCAGTCGGGGTCGTACAGGTCTATGGGAATATTCGGGTTCAGCAAGTCCATATTCGCCTCCCAGAGGGAGTCGAGAGTTCCCACATCTTTCCAGTAGCCGTCAAAGGTGTAGGCAACCATTTTCTCCTTAGCCTTAAGCATATTGGGAATAATTGCCTTGCCGAAGTCCTTGTCCTCCTCGGGGTTGTTTTCGTTGTCGATGAGGTACTGTTTCAGCTTTTTCCAAGTGAAGATATAGATACCCATTGACGCCAGCGTGGAGCGTGGATTTTTGGGCTTTTCCTCGAAGTCCACGATGTTGTTGCTGTCGTCGGTTATCATAATGCCGAACCGGGACGCCTCCTCTTTGGGAACGTCCAGCACCGCGATTGTGGCGTCGGCGTTTGTCTTTTTATGGAAGTCAAGCATATCGTTGTAGTCCATTTTATAGATATGGTCGCCGGAAAGAATTACCACATACTCGGGGTCGTAGCGGTCGACGAAAGCTATGTTCTGGTAAATGGCGTTTGCGGTACCCTTGTACCATTCCGCGCCCAAAGCGGTCTGATAGGGGGGCAGGCAGTGGGCGCCGCCGTACTGTTTATCAAGGTCCCAAGGCTGTCCGTTGCCTATATAGTCGTGGAGCACCAGGGGCTGATACTGAGTAAGAACGCCTACCGTGTCAATACCCGAATTGACGCAGTTTGAGAGAGGGAAGTCAATAATTCTGTACTTGCCGCCGTAGGGTACGGCAGGCTTTGCCATATCGTGTGTCAGAGCGTACAGACGGCTGCCTTGACCGCCTGCGAGCAACATTGCAACGCATTCTTTTTTGGTTGTATACATTCTGATTATCCTCCTAAATATTGGGATTGTTTTGCTGATTTTGCGGACTTACTTTTCCGCGGATTTTTTTCCGCCGCGCTTTTTGGCAGCGGTGTTTGCCGTACTTGCTTTGCTTGCCGTGGTTTTGGGTTTCGCCTCCTTTGATTTACCTGCCGCGGTTTTCGCCTTGCCTTTGAGAGCCGGGGTTTTCGCCGTTTTGGGTGCGGATTTTTTATCAACAGACGCGCCTGCGTCGGGCTTAGCCTTTGGCGTACGCTTTTTCTTGGGCGTACATTTGAAGTACATAACGCTCATGGCGGGAATATTGAGGGTAATTGACTGCTCATAGCCGTGCATCGAGTAGTCCTCGGACTTAAGCTTGCCGTTCTGAACGACCCCCGTGCCGCCGTACTTCTCGTCGTCGGTGGAGAAAACCTGCTCGTAAGTTCCCTCATAGGGTACGCCGATTTTGTAGTTGTCCCTCGCCACGGGAACGAAGTTGCAGACCACGATAATTTCGTTGCCCTCGTTGTCAATTCTGCGGAAAGAAATTATGCTCTGCATATAGTCGTCGTGGCAAATCCAAGAGAAACCCTCCCAGGACTCGTCGTTCGCCCACATAGGCGAGTTGGCGAGGTAGAATTTATTCAAGTCTCTGCTGAAATCCCGGGTTTTCCTGTGGGTGTCATAGTCAAGGAGCATCCAGTCAAGACCCTGCTTGAAATTCCACTCGATAACCTGACCGAATTCGCTGCCCATAAAGTTGAGTTTCTTGCCGGGGTGGGCGAACATGTACCCAAGGAACGCCCTCAGCGAGGCGAATTTTTCCTCCATGCTCCTGCCGCTCATTTTGTTGAACAGCGAGGCTTTGCCGTGGACAACCTCGTCGTGGGAAATGGGCAGAATATAGTTCTCGCTGAAACTGTAAAAGAACGAGAAGGTCAGCTTGCCGTGGTTGTTTGCGCGGAAAATGGGGTCCATTTTCATGTAGTCCATCATATCGTTCATCCAGCCCATGTTCCACTTGAAGTTGAAACCGAGACCGCCGATGTCCGCGGGTTTTGTAACGAGAGGCCATGCGGTGCTCTCTTCCGCAATCATGAGGATATTGCCGTTACGTCCGAAAACGGCTGTGTTAAGCTCCCGCAGGAACTCTATCGCCTCATAGTTTTCGTTGCCGCCGTCCTTATTGGGACGCCATTCTCTTCTGTCGTAATCAAGATAAAGCATTGAGGCAACCGCGTCCACCCGCAGACCGTCAATGTGGAACTTCTCAATCCAGTAAACCGCGTTGGAGATGAGGAAAGATTTAACCTCGTTCCTGCCGAAGTCGAACACCCGCGTACCCCAAGAGGCGTGCTCCTTTTTGAGGGGGTCGGTGTACTCATAGCAGCAGTCGCCGTCAAACTCGAACAGACCCGCCGCGTCTTTGGGGAAGTGGGCGGGAACCCAGTCCAATATAACGCCGATACCCGCCTGATGGAACATATCCACCATTTTCATCATATCCTCGGGAGTGCCGTAACGGGACGTGGGGGCGTAATAACCGATAATCTGATAGCCCCAAGAGCCGTCAAAGGGGTACTCCGCGAGGGGCATAAGCTCGAGGTGGGTGTAGCCCATATCCTTGAGGTAGGGTATCATTTCCTCGGCGAATTTAACGTAGCTGAAAGGCTTGCCGTTTTCGTACGTCCGCCAAGAGCCGAGGTGCGCCTCGTAAATATTCATGGGGCTTTTGTAGATATTTTTGGCGTCTCTTTCCTTGAACCACTTTGCGTCGCCCCACTTGTACTCGTCGATGTCGAAATATTTTGTGGCGGTATTGGGGCGGGTTTCCATATGCGTACCGTAGGGGTCGGCTTTCATGACGATGCTCCTGTGGGCGGTTTCGATGCTGTATTTGTACGCAAAAAACCGTTCAACGCCCGGAATAAACGCCTCCCAGACGCTTTCGTCCGCAAGCTGTTCCATGGGGTTCTTGTCCCTGTCCCAGTCGTTGAAGTCGCCCACAACCGAAACGGACTTTGCGTGGGGCGCCCAAACGCGGAAAAACACGCCGTCCTTGCCGTCTTTTTTGCCCTTATGCGCGCCGAAAAACTCGAACGCGGTATAATTTGTACCCTCGTGAAAGACGTGGAGGGGGAATTTATAGCTTTCGGGGAAATTTTTTTCTGAATTTGCCATACCAATAACTCCTTAAAATTATCTTTGATTATATTTTAACAGACTATGTATCAAATTGCAAGTGTTTTTAGTAAAGTTTTACAATACTGACGTATTACACATAGTATATTTGTGCACTTTTTACATAAAAATTACGAAGATTTTTCCTAAAAACAGGTAAAAATGTTATTAAATGTAATAATTGGCAATATTTGTAACACAATATGTGCAGTTGCAACAAGAATTACTAAAACGTTTAGGGTGAAATTTTGTAATTTTAACCAATAAAAAATTCTCCCGAAAATATTCCCGAATTACAGGGGCGATTGTTATTTTGCGGAATGATGTAATCAATATTTTTTTGAACGCGTAACGGTTTACAAAAAATTATTAATTATTAATTCTTAATTATTAATTAATCTAAATTTTGTGGATTTTAACAACGTAAACCGTTTTGTCGTCCTGCCTGTACAAATTCCCGTCCTTGTCCTTTTCGGCGGCGGCTATGATGCGCTCGGCGCAGTCGGCGGCGGTAACCCCAACGCTCAGCATAAGCTCCCGCACCCGGGGGTAAATCTCCTCGCAAATCCCGTCAGTCATCAGCACCGCCTCGTCCCCGTCCCCCAATTGGGCGAAACGGCGGCTTACCTCCGCGGAGCTGACTATCCCCACCGGCGTCGACCAGCCCTCCACGTTCTTGACCGTGCCGTTGGTCTTTAAAAACGTCTGCGCCGCCCCCAGCTTGACTATCTCGGACTTGCCCGTGAAAAGATTTACCGTGAAAAGGTCAACCGTGGAAAAACACTCGTCCGCCGATTTTGTCAGCAAAAGCAGGTTTATCAGCCGCACGGCGTACTCCGAGCCAAGCCCCGCCCTAATCAGCTTTGTCATGAGGGAAACCGTCATGCAGCTTTCAACAGCCGCCCTCGCGCCGCTGCCCATGCCGTCGGAAAGCAGCACGCTGACAGACCCGAAACCGTCCCGAAAAACCGTGCCGAAATCGCCGCTTGCCTCTTCCCTGCCGTTTACTTTCGCGCAGCCGATTTCAGCCTCGAAAACCGTAGGCTCGTGAAAGCAAAGCCGCGTTATCTCCCCCACCGTCACAGCCTCGGGGACGTCCATATCCCTGTCGGCGGCGGCGGAAATTTTTTCCGCAAGCTCTTCCATGCCGATATTTAACATTCCCCCGTAAAAGCATTCGGCGAATATCCGTCCCCCGCTGTCAAAAAATACGTTTGCGGCAGGCTTTTCCGCGCCCGCCTCGGCGAGAAAAGTCCGAACGCGGCAGGAAAGCTCCTCGTCGCATACGGGGTAAATTTCCGCTGGACGGCTTAAAAACTCGAGCATTTTTTCCGTCCCCAAAAGCTGCTCCGAGGTTATCTCCCGCATGCTCAAAGCCGCCTCGGCAAGCCGCTTTTCCATCAGCGTTTTTCGGTACAGGTCGGTAAAGGTTTCAGCCAGCAGGTTTTTATGCGGGCAGCATTCAAGTCCCTTATGCAGCTCCTTTTCAGTAATATAACCCTTTTTCTCGAGAAAATCCTCCGCAGGGCGGAAATAGGTTTCGGCACGGTGTTTCGGACTTTCGCCGCAAAACGCCCCGCTCTTGCACCGAGAACAGATTTTTTCGCATACCTCAAAAGATATGTCATGCTCCTTTTCACTCCTGTCCAGCACCTTTGCGGCTTTGTCGAAACTTTCCCGAACCTCGCCCACGGCAGCCGCCGCAAAACTCATTTTTCTGCCCGTGCAGCGGGCTGTTTCCGAAACCGCCGACGGGACTTTCGGCAGGGATTTTCTGAAAACGCCGTCGGGCAGAAAACAGAAAACCGCCGCCGCCCCAATCATGTCCCCCAAAAGCTTTGCACCGTCTTTCGGCATGCCCAGCAAAAGCGCCCCCGCCAGTCCCATTGCCGTAAACGCCGCCGATACGGCAAGTCTGCCCTTTTTGCGGAACATTCCCGCCCCCGCCGCCGAGCAGACAAGCACCGGCGAGGAAGTCAGCAGAGAGGGCGCGGCAATTCCCGCCGCCAGCGAGGAAATCCCCGCCAGAACGCCCCCCGCGCCGCTGCCGAAACGGTACGCCGCAGCCGCCGAGAAAAAAGCCCCCGCCATGCGCCCCGCGTTGAACGTACCCGCGCTTACGCCGCATAGCATACACACCGCAAGGGCGTACACAACCGCCGCCGAAAGCCTTGAATTATCGGCGGCAAAAGCCGTGCCCCGCTCGATGTCCGCGAAAAAATTTGCCCCAAAGTACGCCGCCCCGCCGCAGAGCAGACTTCTGAAAACAATCGCCAGAAACAGTCCCCCCGTGAACTTATAGGCGAACGCCGCGATAAGTCCGCAGACAAGGTACGCCGCCGCGGCTTGCAAGCCCGAAAACACGGGAGAAAGAGTTTTCCCGCCGGCGAAAAATTTTCTCACGAACACCCCCGAAAGGATTACCGCGGGCATTGCCGCCGCCTCGGTGAGGTTCTGTCCCACACCGCCGTACAGGAGAAACCTTGCCATTGCCCCCGCGAAAACCGCCGCCGCACGCGGTGGGGAAAGCGCCGCCGTCAGGGAGACCGTCAGGGGCGCGCCGTTTCCCCC
The DNA here is from genome assembly GCA_023665505.1 of Ruminococcus sp. Taxonomy (GTDB): domain Bacteria; phylum Bacillota; class Clostridia; order Oscillospirales; family Ruminococcaceae; genus RGIG8773. Next base: position 16,150 of record JAMPDU010000015.1, on the reverse strand, counting down.
GAGGCGCGTTCCCGCGGCGAGAAACCCCGCCGCTGCCGAAAGGAACAGCCCTGCCGCTGCGGGAGCGGATTTTTTCTCCGCGCCCTCTGCGGCGTGGGGCGTTACGACCTTTTCTTTTAACTTCATAATTATTCCTGCTTTCCAAAAAAATTATTACAAAAAATTAAACAGCAGGATAATTATACCAATTGTTTTGGGTATTTTCTGTCACAATAAAACACGGGAGAAAATTTTTCGGCTTGCACCGAAGTACAAGCCGCAATTTGATTTATTTCTTGATAACCGCGTCCCCAAACGCGATTTTGTTGAACTCGTCCACCGTTACGGGTTTGGAGTAGTAGAACCCCTGCGCCACCCGACAGCCGCTGTCGTACAGGAACTGCGCCTGCTCTTTCGTCTCCACGCCCTCGGCAACCAAATCAAGACCGATGTCCTTGGACATTGAAATCGTGTGGGAAATTATCTTCTTTCCCCTGTCGGACAGCATGAACTCGCTGAAAAAGTCCTTGTCGATTTTTATCACGTCGAAAGGCGTACTCTTCAGCATATTGAGGGAGGAGTACCCCGAACCGAAATCGTCCATAAGCAGGGTATAGCCGCTGTCCTTAAGCAGCTTTATCATCTCCCCCGAGTTGTCGTTTTCCACCGACTCGGTGATTTCCGCCTCGAGGTACTTTTTGGGGATTTCATACTTAGCCGCCAGTCCGTCCAAAATCTTAACGAAACGGTCGTCGCTCAGGTGTACCCTTGAAATATTCACCGAAATGGGCAAAGGGGTCAAACCCGCGTCAATCCAGCTGCGAATTGTTGAACAGGCTTGCTCCCACATGTACTCGTCAACCTTGACGATAAAGCCGTCTTTCTCAAAAATGGGAATAAAGTCCGCAGGGGAAATAATGCCTTTCTCCGGGTGTATCCACCGCACCAGCGCCTCCGCCCCCACGATATGAGGGGAGTCTATGCTGTACTTGGGCTGCAAATACATCACAAACTCGTGGTGCTCCAAAGCGTAGTACATTCTGTCCTCGATAAACTTGCGGTTCAGCAGGGTGTCCTTTTGGTTTTCGGTGTAGTACCCCACGTCGCAGAGGGCGTTATTCTTAATGCCCTGCCGAGCTATAGCCGCCCTGTCCCCCATATGGCGGACGGGTATGGTCTTGTCCGTGACCTCGAAAACCCCGAAAACGAGTTTATACTTTATATCCCCGTATTGGCTCAAACGGGACTTTATATTCTCTATAAGCCTTTCAAGCTCGTCCTTGTCCTCATAGGCGGTAATCAGGGCGAAAACGTCCGCCGAAAGCCTTATATGGGGCTTATCGCCGCCGCAAATGCTGTCCAGACCCTCGCTTATGTAGGTGAGTATTTCCGTGCCGATTTTCTCGCCGTACTTGGCGTTAATCAGCTTAAACTGCTTTATGTCGAACTGTATCACCGCCGCCTTTTTATCGCCGCTGTTCTGCAAGGTGCTTACGGCGCAGGCGTTGAACACGTTGGGGTGCTTGTCGTTGGTAAAGCTGTCTATGGCGATTTTTTTCTGTAATTCCGCGCTGTTCATAAGGCGGATATGTCCCACCGTATAAACGGGTGTTTGCGTTTCCCCCTCGGTCTTTATGATGACGGTAAACGCCGCCCATTTGTAATCCGGCTCGCCGTCCGAAAAATTTATTCTGAAATTAACGGTAAACCTGTCGTCGGGGACTTTATTGCCCCTAAGCTCCAGCAAATCGCGGCAGAACGCCGTTACCACACGGCTGTCTGCGGGGTGGATATTTTTGTTGTTGCAAAGCTGAACGAGGGGGTTATCGGCGCTTTCAAAGAGAATACCTATTTTTCCGATAGGTGAAATCTCGAAAGAACCGTCCGTATAATCGTAGACAAACACGCACATATCGTCGTTTGTGCCGATAAAGTCTTTCATTGCGCCGCCAATGCTTTTGCCCATTGTATCATCTCCCCGAAAAGATTTCAGCCAAAGCTCTTAATTTAATTATACCCTGTTTTTTCCTGTTTGTCAAGCCTCGGTATTTTTTTGCGGACGGTCGGTACGCGCGCGTACACGCGGTAATTCTTTTTCTTCTTTTTTTCTTTTCTTTCTTATTATTCTTATAGTGTTGTCGTTTGTTTGTCGTTTGCTTGTCGTTTGTTTGTCACTTGCTTGTCGTTTGTTTGTCGGGGTACGCCGTCAAACCCTGTCTATATTTCAAATACACCCTGTCGATATTATGTTGCTTGCTTGTTAGCTGCTTGTTGGTTGCTTGTTAGTTGCTTGTTAGCTTGCCTTTTTGGGGGACGTCCAACCGCGCAATAAAAAGTACCCCATATAATTGTAAACTTTTTGTAAATTAACCTTTCTCACAAAAACACGGCATATACTGTGTGCACCTTTTGTACACATTTATAGCAAACCTTATAAATAAAACTTTTGTAGGGGCGGGGTTTCCCCGCCCGCAGGTACGTAACAGCGGGACGGGAAACCCGTCCCCTACAAAGCGCATATATTTAGAGGACTGCTATAAAAACCGTTTATAAAAACATCATTATCACAAAAATAACCGCCGCGACAGCCGCGCACCACCCTGCAATCTGCCAAGACATTTTATTCAGGTCGACGGCGCGGTTTGGGCTGAACAGCGCGAGAAAGTCCTCGATAAAATCGAAAAAGCCGCTCCGCTTATACGCGGGGGGATTTGTTTGCCCTGCGGCAAGTTTTCGTTCCGCGTCGGTGTACATTTTCTCAAACTCCGCTCTTTTTAAGGCAACTTTTCTCATTTCCTCGGCGGCGAATTGGGCGTTTATTTCCTTTGCAAGCTCTATGTTCCTGCGGTAGATTTCCTCCTTATGCTCCTCGAAGTTGAAATCCGTCTCCACATCGGGCAGCGGGTTGACTTCCTCCACATAAGGCGGGAAACCCATTTCCTCGGGGTCGTACAATTCCTTGTCCATTTTATCACTTCCCAAAAAAGCCGCACATAACGGACATTCCCTGCCCCGTGTGCGGCTGATAATACGTGCTCTACTTTCTCCTTGACGGACTTCTCCTCTTGTTGTCGATAACCTTTTTAAGCTCGCCCATGCGCTCGTCGGAGCTTTGCTTGAACTTGCTCAGCATATCCTCGAACGCCGCCTCGGGTGTTTGGGGGACTTTCTCTTCCTTCGGTTTGTCGCCCCGTTTCCCGTTTTTCTTGGGCTTGGGGTTCTCCATAGCCTTTTTTATCGACAGGGAAATTTTCCCTTTTTCGCTTACCGACAGCACCTTAACCTTTACCTCCTGCCCCTCGGTCAGGTGGTCTTTTATCTCGCTTACGTAAACGTTCGCAACCTCGCTGATATGTACCATACCCGTTGTGCCCGGCTCGATTTCCACAAACGCGCCGAACTTAGTAATTCCCGTGACTTTGCCCTCGTAAATTTTTCCTACATCCAACTGCATAAAAAATTTTTTATCCTCTCGTTTATTTTTATCCCAAAATTTGGGGTACATCCTTTAAGCAATCCCTATCTTCCCGTTGTGTCGTAAAAACGCCGCTCGTTGGGGTAGGCGTACCCCAGCACCTCGGTGGCGTACCGTTCCATAAACGCGCTTTCGTCCTCTTCGGACAGCATGCTTTCATACTCGTCGTTGGACTCCTCCAGCCTTTCGGCTTTTTCCACCAAAGCGGCAAGTTCCTGTTTTTTCTCGGCAATTTCAGCCTGGGTGAGGATTATTACGCCAATGCAGGACAAAACCAGCGCAACCCCCGCCGCCGCCGCGAAAAGCCGCATAAGAGGGTGGCTGTTTTTTCTTTTCATGGCTTTCTTAGCCAGCTTAAGTCTTTTGCTGCGAGCCTCAGCCTCATTCATTTTGCGTGCGCCTTTCCTTAACGCGGGAAAAGCTGCCTCCTTATCCAAAAATTGTGGGATTTTCTTTTTGTTCTTTAATATTTCTCTTTTTATTCACACTTTTGCCAAAAACATTCCGCAAACGAATATACTTAGCCTTTTTATTATACACCAACTTACCCTTATTTTTCAAGAGTTTTTTAACACTTCTTTCAGATTTTCCGTTATTTTTATGACTTCGCACAAAAAAACGGGAGACTTTTTGACAAAAAATCGTCATAATTTTTACGATTGGTTCAATTACGGCGGAATATACTTTATGTAATATCCCGTAAACCGCCTCCGCGGCTCGTCTTATAATCCCCGTGATAAAGTTGCCGAGGGTGAGAATGTACAGCGTAAAACCCAAAACCGAGCCGAGGAACATAAACAGCCGCACCTGTCCCCGAGCCGAAACCGCCGCGAAACAGAACACGCAGAACCCGTATATCAGCCAAAAAACCACGTCCTGAACGAAAACGGGCTTTGGTTTTGCAAGCGCCGGGAGGAGTATCCTTGCGGCGCGGAAACAATCGTACACCACCCCGAGACCCGCTCCCAGCAGCACCGACATCAGGAACGCCGCCGTCTGCTGCGAAACGGAAAAAAAAGTATTTAAGCTCAAAAGCTCACCTCATCGGAATATTTTACCAAAAAAAGAAAGCGGAGAACGCCTGTCCGGGTCGCCGTAGACAATGCTTTTTATCTCGCCCTCCACGCTCATTTCGCCGCTCTCAACGGACAGCCCGTTCACATGCAGGTCGGTACCCTTAACGGTCAGCTCCCCCATGCAGGTGTAGAGCAGCACGGTGTTCTCGTCGAAACGGTCCACGTCCGTCACCCCCGACAGCGAGAGTTTTTTCCTGCCCTCCAAAATGATGTTGTGTATAGCGTTTTTGCCGTTAACTTCATTCATGATAACCGCTCCTTTTTGATTAATTGTATGCGGCGTCGGCGGGTTTCAGAACGGGGGAGTGAGAATTTATCAAGGGGCGGGGCACATACAAAAACGCCTCCGAGAATTTCGGAGGTATTTTGTGTTATTCTGCATTATTCGGCAAAAATTCGATATGCAATTTCATATTCATAGCCTTTGCAAGGCGTTTAAGCGTGTTTATGGACGGATTTGCGTTTCCGTTTTCAAGCTTGCTTATATCTCCCTGAGCTATACCGGTTTTTTCTGATAATTCTTTTTGAGTAATTCCGGAATTTCTGCGCGCGTCAATCATAGCACGTATTATTTCAAATTCCGGTTCAAGGGCATCATACTCCGCTTTCATTTCGGGGTCTTGTAACTGTTCGTTAAGAAAATCTCTGAAATTTGTCATTGTACATTCTCCTTTCGGTCAACATTTTTAATAAATTATTAATTATTCATTATTAATTATTAATTAAACAAGTTCCTCAAGGTCAAACGGCGTTTTCTGATAAACGCAGTAATTCACCCAGTTTGAAAACAGCAAATTCGCGTGCGCTCGCCAGTTGAAATGCGGCGGCTGAGACGGGTCGTCGTACGGAAAATAATGCTTTGGAACCTGTATATCCAGCCCCTTGTCCCTGTCGCGGAAATACTCGTTCGCCAGCGTAAAACGGTCGTACTCAAAATGCCCCATGAGAAAGAACCGCCGCTCCTCCCTGTCGGCGATGACGTTCACCCCCGACTCGCTTGAAAATGCCAGAATTTTCAAGTCCCGGACTTTCTCCACGTCCATGCGGCGTATCTCGGTGTGCCGCGAATGGGGGACGTTAAAAACCTCGTCAAACCCCCGTAAAAGCGGGTGATTTGCCACTTCCGCCTTGTGGGGGAAAACCCCGAACATCTTCCGGGGCAGGTCGTACTTCGGTATGCCGTAATGGTAGTACAGCCCCGCCTGCGCCCCCCAGCAGATGTGCAGCACCGAATAGACGTGGCTTTTAGACCATTCCATAATTTGGCAAAGCTCCTGCCAATAGTCCACCTCTTCAAAAGGTATCTGCTCAACGGGCGCACCCGTGATAATCAACCCGTCGAATTTTTCCTGCTTGACGTCCCCAAAAGTTTTGTAAAATTTTGTCAAATGCTCTGCGGAGGTATTTTTCGTAACATGGCTCGCCATCTGAATAAGCTCGATGTCAACCTGAATGGGAGTATTTGACAGAAGTCTTAACAACTGGGTTTCCGTCTCGATTTTTTTCGGCATAAGGTTGACAATTGCGATACGCAGGGGGCGTATGTCTTGGTGCAGGGCGTCCGCGTCGGTTTTCACGAAAATATTTTCGCTGTTCAGCACCGTGTAGGCGGGCAGGTTGTTTGGTATATTAATCGGCATTGTTCGTTCCTCCGTTTGATGTATTTGAGTAAGCCGTGTCGGCTGAGGCGGCGGGCGAAAAAGCGGTGTCCCCCCGCGCGCTGTTTTGATATACGGTATCGTAGCGGGCGCTGCCGCGAAAAGCCGTGTCACGGGGCACGCCGACGGTTGTCGTAACTGTTGCGGTCTCGGTACTTTCCGTTTCGGCGGTAATTTCCGTAACGGCGGTAGTTTCCGCCACCGAGGTAGTTACGCTTTTGCTTTCCGACACGGGGACTTCCGTCACCGCCCCCGTTTGAAGATTTTGGGAATTATCGGTAAAATCGGAAACTTTCTCCGTCCTCAGATAAGTAAAATTCGCAGGGGTGTCACGGGAGACCTGCTCCGCCTCGCCTCGGAAAACGGTGTCGGGCGCGCCGCCGGGAGGGCGCGAAAAGCCCGCCCCCCTGCCGTTTTCGGAATCGGAGGAGGTCTCGCTGCCCGAATATGTAGCCATATAGTCGCTGAACGTGTCCACAAAAGAGGTAGTTGTGGTAGTCACGGTGGTAAGGTTCGGGGGGTTTTCGATAAATATAACCTCCCGGGTTTTGCCGCCGTTGTCGCAGCCGCAAAGTACAGCCGTCAAAATAAAAACAAAGAATAATTTTTTCATAATATAATATTGTAGCACAATTTTTTTTTGTTTTCAAGTACATAAAATTAATTTTATTGACAACTCGGGTTATTTTGGTTATAATATAGTTAACAAGAATATAGGAGGAATTTTTATGAGTACCAAAGAATATGCCGTAAACGTTTTCAATACATTGGACGATGTGCAGCTGCTTGATTTTTTAAAACTTTTCGCGGACGACAACACCCTCGCCCTGGTAGAAAGCGAAATCATAGCCAACGACCCCAACAGAAAGCATTATGACAGCTTTAAGGACATTTTAAAGGAAATTGACGAGGAAACAGCATAAATCCCCCGAAAACCGGGGGATTTCCATTTCTGTACCTTAATCTCAAATATTGACATAACCGTTAATTTATGGTATAATTATACATAGCTGTTTCAGAAAAATTTTTCGGGAGGAATTTTCTATGTATCCAATGCTTTTAAAACCCGCTTTCAAGGACTACCTCTGGGGCGGAACCCGTCTCCGGGACGACTTCGGCAAGGACTGCGACTTCGAGAAAATCGCCGAAAGCTGGGAGCTTTCCTGCCACAAGGACGGCAATTCAACCATAGCCAACGGCGAGCACGCGGGGAAAACCCTTACGGAATATATCGAAACCGCAGGCAAAGCCGTGCTTGGCAGTAATTGCCAAAGATTTGAACAATTTCCCATACTGATAAAACTTATCGACGCCAAAGACAACCTTTCGGTACAGGTGCACCCCAACAACGAGTACGCCCAACGTGTCGAGGGCGAGTACGGCAAAACCGAGATGTGGTACATCGTGGACTGCGACCCCGGCGCGGAGCTTTTGTACGGTTTCAAAAAAGAGGTCACAAAAGAGGAATTTCGGCAGCGCATCGAAAACAACACCCTGCTTGAAATCACCCAATCCGTACCAGTGAAAAAGGGCGACGTTTTCTTTATCGAGGCGGGAACTCTCCACGCTATCGGCAAGGGTATCCTTATCGCGGAGATACAGCAGAATTCCAACACCACCTACCGCATTTACGACTACGGGCGCGTGGGCGCGGACGGCAAGCCGAGACAGCTCCACATTGACAAGGCGGTTGAGGTTACGAACCTCTGCCCCGCAAAGCCGTACCCCAAAACAGAAAGCTTTGAGGAAAACGGCGCGGTTAAGCGTTTGCTGTCGAAGTGCGAGTATTTCACGGTTTACTCCGTTGAAACGGAAAAGCAAGCAACCTTTAACGCGGACGGCACGTCTTTCCACAATATACTGATACTGGAGGGCAGCGCCGCGTTAAAGTGCGGAAGTGAAACTCTCACCCTAAAGAAAGGCGACAGCGTTTTCGTTCCCGCGGGGTGCGGTGAGTACGTGCTGACGGGTACTTTTAAAGCTGTATTTACAAAAATAGACGGTTAACAGTGTATAGTGTATAGTGTATAGTTGACATTTATTTGCAAAATTTGGTAAAGCAATTGTAGGGGCGCATCCTGTATGCGCCCGCAGATACATAACAGCGTGACAGAAAAAATATATCGGAGGATATTGCCTTGGAACTGAAAAGAGCGTCCGTGAACGACGCCGAAACAATATGGCGTATGCAAAAGGCAACCTTTGCCGAACTGCTTGAAAAGTACCGCGACTATGAAACAAGTCCCGCCAACGAAACCGCCCAACGGGTAAAGGCAAGGCTTTTGCAGCCGTACACATATTTCTACTATATCATTGCGGATAATAATACGGTGGGCGCGGTGCGTGTGGTGGATATGAAAGACGGCAGCCCTAAGCGTATTTCCCCGATTTTTATTGCGAAAGAGTACAGAAACAGGGGTTACGCCCAACAGGCGATTGCGGCAGCCGAAAAAATCCACGGTCGGGGCGGCTGGGAGCTGGACACAATTCTTCAGGAGCGGGGCAGTTGCCGTCTGTATGAAAAAACAGGGTATCGGCAAACGGGGCAAACGCAGGTTATAAACGAAAGAATGACTATTGTGCATTATGTAAAAAATTTATAAAGGAGTAATAATTATGCCATTTATCAACATCAAAACAAACGCAAGCGTTACAAAGGAGAAAGCCGAGAACATCAAGTCCGCGCTGGGGACTGCCATTACCGCTATCCCCGGCAAGTCCGAAAGCTGGCTTATGGCGGGGATCGAGGGGGACTATACCCTCTACTTCAAGGGCACGGACGAGCCTGCCGCTATGGTTGAGGTGCAGATTTACGGAAACCCCTCGGCGGGGGCGATGTCCGCCCTTACGGGGAAAATCACGGAGATTGTTTCCGCCGATCTGGGCATACCCGCCGACAGGGTTTACGTCAGCTATATGTGCACCGAAAACTGGGGGTGGAACGGCTCTAACTTTTAGTTGACAGTGTACAGTGTATAGTTGACAGTTATTCCCAAAAAATTGCGGAGGTGGCGGCTGCTGTGAAAAAGTACGGCGAAACAGAAAAAATATACGCGTCGGGAATGGGCGCAAAGCTGTTTTACAGAATAATAGAGGGCGCGCGGAAAGCCGAAACGCCGTTTGTGCTTATACACGGGCAATGTATGTGCGGACTTGATTACGAAAAGGTTTTGGATAAGCTCAGCGAAAAATACACGCTGTATCTGATAGACTGTTTCGGGCACGGCGAAAGCGAGAAAAACGAGGCTTTGTACCGCTGCGGTATTATCGGAAACGCTGCCGCCGAACTGATACGCGAGGTAATAGCAAAGCCCTGTTTATTGAGCGGTCACTCGTCGGGAGGGATAATAGCGGCGTACACCGCAGGAATTATTCCCGAACTTGTAAAGGGAGTTGTGCTGGAAGACCCGCCGTTTTTCAACGTACTGCCCGATGAGATGAAAAACACCTTTGTGTATAAGGACGCTTTTCTTGTAAATCACGGCTTTCTGAACAAAACCGAGGAAGAGGAGTATCTCGTTTATTATCTGAAACACGGATATATTTTTAATTATCTCGGCGATAATTTTTTCGGTAAAGATTGGGTGCGCGGTCTGGCGGAAGAGGCTGCCGAAAAACTGAAAGCAGCTCCGGGAACTGTTCCCGAACTGAAAAATGTTTCCGCGAAATCTCTTCACGGATTGGCGTATATGGATAAATTCGATCTTCTTTTTTCGGAAAGTTTTTACACGGGTAAATGGTTTGAGGGCGTGGAGCAAGAGGATATACTGAAATCCGTGAAATGTCCCGCTGTATATCTGAAAACCAAAACCAAATACGGCAAGGACGGCGTTTTATGGGCGGCGAATTCGGACGATTCCGCCGAAAGAGTGATGAAACTGCTTGAAAACGGGCGCAAAACAGTTGTCAAAAGCGGGCATGATATACATTTCGAGAAACCGTCCTATTTTATAAAGGCGGTAAAGGTTCTTGAAAAAATGATGAAATAACCGAAAGCAATAAAAATATATAAAATAAAGGAGAAATTTTTATGAAGTACTACATCGGCATCGACCTCGGCGGAACCAACATCAAGGCGGGCGTGGTGAACGAAAATTTTGAAATTATCGGCAAGGCGAAAACAAAAACCCTCTGCCCCCGCCCCGCAAAGGACATTGCGGACGATATGGCTAAGGTCAGCGTTGAGGCGTGCAAGGACGCGGGCATCGACGTTTCCGCCGCCGAGTGGATAGGCATCGGCACGCCCGGCATCGCCGACAACGTGAACGGCACTATCCCCTATTCCAACAATCTCGGTTTTAAGGACGTCCCAATCCGGGAGTATATCCGCGAACACATCGACAAGCCCGTTTACGTCGCCAACGACGCCAACGCGGCGGCTTACGGCGAATTTCTGGCAGGTGCGGCAAAGGGCGCGTCCGACGCGGTCTGTATCACTCTCGGCACGGGGGTTGGCGCAGGTGTCGTTATCGACGGCAAAATTTTCACGGGGCGCAACCTTGCGGGTACGGAAATCGGTCATATGGTTATCGAGGTTGACGGTCCCCAATGCACCTGCGGTCGAAAGGGCTGTTTCGAGGTATTTTCCTCCGCAACGGGACTTATAAATATGACAAAAGAGGCGATCGCCGCCCACCCCGAAACCCTTATGGCAGAGTACGCCGAACGTGACGGACATTCCTCCGCGCGGCACGCTTTCGAGGCAATGCGGGCGGGCGATTCCGCAGGCAAGGAGACGGTTGACAAATATATTAAGTACCTTGCGGCAGGAATTACCAATGTTATCAATATTTTCCAGCCCGATATTTTGTGTATCGGCGGCGGCGTGTGCAACGAGGGCGACCCTCTGCTGCAGCCAATGGTTGAACTTGTGAAAAAGGAAGTTTACACCAGAATGCTTGACAAAAACACGGAAATCACCGTGGCAAAACTTGGCAACGACGCGGGAATTATCGGCGCGGCGTTCCTCGGCAAACAAGGCTGAGCCTTGACCCGTGTCACCCCCAATGTGAGGTACGGCATACCGTTACTATAAAAAGCCCCCTCAAGGGGGCGGGGAAAGTACAAAAAAATTTACAAAAAATTCCCTAAAAATTCAAAAAGGAAACCATAAAATGGAAAAAGAACTTATCTCAATAATTGTGCCCTGCTACAACGAGCAGGAGGTTCTGCCGCTTTTTCGGGAGGAAATCCTGCGTGTCACGGCGGAAATGGCGGCGGAACACCCCCTTGAATTTGAATTTCTGTTCATAAACGACGGCTCTCGGGACGCCACCCTCGATATTCTCCGGGACTACGCCGCCGAGGACGGGCGTTTCCGCTACATCTCGTTCAGCCGCAACTTCGGCAAGGAGGCGGGCATGTTCGCGGGACTTGAACACGCCCGGGGCGACTACGTGGTAATCCTCGACGCGGACTTGCAGCACCCCCCGAGCTTTATCCCCAAAATGTACGGGTACGTTTCAAGCGGCGCGTACGACTGCGCCACAACCAAGCGTACCTCCCGCAAGGGCGAGCCGAAACTTCTGTCGTTTTTTTCCAAAAACTTTTATCGGGTAATTAACAAAATTTCCCAGACCCGTATCGAGGAAAGCACCTCCGACTTCCGATTTATGACCCGCCAAATGGTGGACGCCATACTGTCAATGACCGAGTACAACCGCTTTTCCAAGGGAATTTTCAGCTGGGTGGGCTTTCGGACGTACTACATCGAGTACGAAAACGTAGAGCGTGCGGCGGGCACGACCACTTGGAATTTTTGGAAACTCCTGAAGTACGCCCTCGACGGGATTGTCGCCTTTTCCACCGCGCCCCTTTACCTTGCCGTCATTATGGGACTTATTTTCCTCGTTCTCGCCATAGCTATGGCTGTTTGGACGCTTGTCAGCGGCGAGGCAATGTGGGGAACTCCGCTTATTGTCACTCTTGTATGTCTTATCGGCGGGGTACAGCTTTTCTGCACGGGCGTTCTGGGGCAGTACCTTGCCAAAACCTACATGGAAGTAAAAAAACGCCCCATTTATATAGTAGGCGAAACCGAGGAAACTTACAAAAAGAAAAAATAATGCAAGTTACAAAACAATTTCTTGCATTTTATAGAAAGGAAAATTTTTATGAATATCTGGCACGACATCTCCCCGAACCGCATTACAAAGGAGAATTTTTACGCGGTAATCGAAATCGAAAAGGGCAGCAAAATGAAGTACGAGCTTGACAAAAAAACGGGCTTTCTGCTGCTTGACAGGGTGCTGTACACCTCCACCCACTACCCCGCCAACTACGGCTTTATCCCCCGCACCTACGCGGAGGACGGCGACCCGCTGGACGTGCTGGTGCTCTGCTCCGAGTCCATATGCTCGCTGGCGCTGGTGAAGTGCTACCCAATCGGCGTAATCTCCATGCTTGACAACGGCGCGCGGGACGACAAAATCATCGCAATCCCCTTCAACGACCCGACCTACAACAGCTACACCGACATAAACGAGCTGCCCAAGCACGTTTTTGACGAAATGTCCCACTTTTTCACGGTGTACAAGTCCCTTGAGGGCAAGGAAACCGTCATCGACGAAATGCGTGGCAGAGACGAGGCGGTATCAATCATCGAGCGGTGTATAGACAGGTACATAGACAGCTTTTGCAAAGGCAAGCCGAAAGAGTAATTTTGCAGGATTTTTTGGTACAGCTTGCAAAACGCGGGAATGGAAATAAAATCCATTCCCGCGTTTTTTACCGTACTATATTTCCATTATTTGGAAAATAATGTCACCGACACAATCTCCGGCGGGTTGTGTACGCGGAAACGCCCCAACCCTCGGCTTGCGATAAGGTAGGAATTTCCAATATTGTACACCCCCTCCTTGTATTTTGGAAAAATCTTCCTTTCGGGGGAGAAAATCCCGTTTACAACAGGCAGCCGTATAAGCCCCCCATGGACGTGCCCACCCAGCGACAAATCCGCGCCCCATTCGGCGTGAACGTCGAAATCAAGAGGGTTGTGGGCAAGCAGCACCGTGAAAACCTCGGGGTCTTTCAAGCCGAGATAATCAATCATATCGGTGAGCATAAAGGCTTTCCAGCCCCGCTTGTACTCCCGGACGCCCCGATAATACTCCGCGGAATAACAGAGTCCGCATATACGGATAGTATCATTTCCCCGGGAAATATCCGCATAATCGTTGTCAAGGCACACCGCCCCGCAGGCAGCCAAAGTTTCGGCGACGTACTCGAAATCCTCCTCCGACAGGTCGGAAAGCTCGTGGTTGCCGTTTACGTAGTACACCGAGGAAATTTTTGCCAGCCGTTCCGTCAGCCGCAGAAATTCCTCCGTGTTGGGAGCTTTATGGCTCAGCATATCCCCCGTCATAGCGACAATATCAGGCTTTTCCGCGGCGACAAGCCTGAGCAGCGGCGCGTTATGCTTGCCGAAAACCTTGTTGTGCAGGTCGGAAAGGTGGACGATTTTAAGTCCGTCAAAACTTTTCGGCAGCAGCGGCGAGGCGACTTCAAACCGCGACACCTCAAGGCGGGACATCTCGCGGCAAATTTTGGGAATAGTCCCCCCGAGGAAAAAAGACATGGTAAGCATTGAGGCTCGTCGGTTCATGGCAAAAAATTCCTTTCCCTTTTATACTATATTAATTGTACACTATTTTTACAGAAATATCAAGAGTTTCCGCAAAAAAAGTACGGCGCCGAAATTTCGGTACCGTACCCTAAAATAACGTTTTTATCGGTCGTTGCTGTCCGCCGCACTGTCTTTTTGCCGCTCCAGATACACTTTTAAAGCCTCTTTGATTATGGCATTTTTTGACACTTTATTACTTTCGCAATAATCATTTAAAGTATTGTAATCCTCTATTTTCAAATTAACAGTAAATGATTTATAATTATTTAAATTATATTTCGCGCTCGCTTTTATGTGCGCCTTACTTACAGCCATAATAACCTCAATTGTGCATCTTGCATAAATCTAATAACATAAACTATGTTATTATTGTGAATATTTTTTACAAAATAATTCTTGACATATCACCTAAACTATGATATAATTATAAGCAATAAAGGGCTTTGAAAAGATTTTAGTTATAAGCCGCAATCTCCTGGTCGAGAATATTCATATACAATTCTCTGCCCTGAGTCCAGCTTTCAAACTGCTCGTTTACAATACCCTCATAAAGGGCGGGCATTACTTCGTCGCCCATATACTGGGAAATTCCGTAGCCGTAATCATACGCGAGAGCAAACTTGTCCTCATCGTAGAATTCCATGGCGATGTCGTACATATCGCTTGTCCAGCCGTCGCTGTTGGCGAGGAACTTCTGCTTTGTAATTTCCTTGTACTGCTCGTCGTAGTTCACAAGCCTGTTCACATCGAACCAAGCCTTGACGCACTCGGCGTTGTCGCTGCCCTTTACCCACATATACGCGTGAATTTTCTTTGACATGAAGTCCTTATCCTGGTCGGGGTCTCTCGGGAAAGGAACGATTTGAACCACGTCGCCGGGATAAGCCTTCGCAACGTCGTTGTACGCCCAAGTACCCATTGAGTAGAACAGCGTGTCTCCGCCGTTTGTGAACACGTCGCCCGTGAACCAGCCCCGCTTAACGAGCTGATTTTTCCAAATAGACTCGATAGTCTGCTGAGCGCGCTCGATTTTGTCGCTGTACATATTATTTGTAAAGGTTTTACCGTCGTACGTAACGATGGTGTCGCCCGCGGTGTACACAAAAGCGTTCGCCCACCAGCCGCATATGCCGTAACGGTCTGTACCGTTGCCCACATAGGTGTTCATGGCGTCCGTAAAGGCAGTCCAGTTCCACTTGCCCTCTTTGTAGAGCGTGTACGGGTCGTCAAGACCCTCTTCCTCGAAAGTGGTGGTGTTGTACATCAAAATCTGAGTATCGTTGAAAGAATAACCGAGGGGCGCGATATAGTGCTCGCCGTTATAGACGTATTTGTCCGCCTCGCCCTTAACGTCCGCCCACATGGGGTCGCTCCAGTCGATAAGGGAGTCGATAGGCTGATACTGACCCTTTACGATGTCATAAGGGAACGCCCGCCACTCATAGATAAAAATATCGGGAGGACTTCCGCCGAGAATAGCGGTGGCAAGCGCGTCGAACATCTGAGAATCCGTTGTGGGCATGTACTCGATAGTGGCGTGGTAGTTGTCCTCGAAAAGGGCAAGCTCCGTGGAACGCTCGTTGGCGTCGTTTGTGGGGTTAAGGTCGTAAATACCCATCCATTTAAGGGTTTTGCCTGTCAAATCGGCAGTTTCGAGACTTCCCTCGTCCTCAATATCAACCGCAATGTTATCGCCGGTCCACTCGGTTTTTTCGGTAGTTGTGGTGGTTTCGGCGGTGTCGGCAGAACCGCTTGAGCTGTCGTCACCGCAGGCAGCCAGCGAAACCGCCGACGCGGCTGCTAAGACGCCCGCTAAAATTTTACGCAATGATTTTTTCACAAATAGTACCTCCTGAAATTATTTTTTTCATTGGGGAAAACGTTTACAAAATATTTTGCAACACGCACATAGTATATATGTTGTAAATATTATAACATATTTTCTTAAAAAAGTCAATAACATTTTTAAAATTTTATATATTTTGCACAAAACATTTATCACATATTGTATATAGGGAACTGTCGGTGTGTTTGTTATTTGGTTAGCCGTTCCGCCTGCAAGGCTCCGCGTTTTACGGTTAATTTGCCGTTATTTTGGGGTTCTTTTCGGAACTGTTTACTGCATACGTTCCACAAGGCGGGAGCAAGCTCCCGCCCTACACCCCTGCGGTTGTTTTATTTTTGAATTTTGGAGACTTTTTCACAATTTCTTACATACAACGGGTACGAGAGGAACAACCATCGAAAGGGGGAGGGGGCTCAATGGGAAATAGGGGACGCTAAGCTCGCCCCCTCCCCCTCTCAATGGTTTTTCCTCTCGCGCTCTCTTTTTCCTTTC
>JAMPDU010000159.1 GCA_023665505.1 Ruminococcus sp. | reverse complement strand
ATGGCAATAACTCAGCGGTCATCGCTTTATCATTTTAAGAACCCTCCGTCAGCCGCCCTGCGGCTGACACTATGGGGGTAGACGTACACAAAAAAATTGCACAGCCACTAACGGGAAACTGTGCGTACTCGTGTTATGTAAAAAAGTCGTTAGGTGTCATATTAAATATAGCTATAAATTTAAGTAAAGCGCGATACACAAATCACTATGCAAGACCAATAAAGTGAAGAAATAATTACCTATTTTTGACAATACAATTTATATTTTGTCATAATGCACAGTTCATTCTAAAAATAATGAAAAAACTATTGATTATTTGTGAGAAATGTTGTATAATTAAATTGGTATATTGTGCTATTTAAAATGATGTTGCAAAGGAGGGATTATTAATGGCACCCGAAGAAGAAGCCCGCAAGGTTATAGACAAAAAACTCACAAAATCCGGCTGGATAATCCAGAATATGAATGAACTTAATTTATGTGCTGCCGTTGGCGTTGCTGTCCGCGAATTTCCAACAAGCACCGGCGAAGTTGACTATGCTTTGTTTGTTGACGGTATGCCTGTTGGCGTTGTTGAGGCAAAAAAAAGCGAAGAAGGACAAAATATAACCGTTGTTGAAGTGCAGACCTCACGTTATGCCGACAGCACATTCAAATGGGTCAAGGGTAGCTATAGGATACGTTTTGCCTATGAAACAACTGATAAAATTACTCGCTTTACCGATTATGACGACATTAAATATCGTTCAAGAGAAGTATTTTCCTTTCATCGTCCCGAAACGCTGAAAGTGCTGACCAAACAGGAAAACACTATCCGCAATAATATGAAGAACTTCCCCGTGCTTAATGAAACGGGTTTCCGCAGGTGTCAGATCAACGCTATAAATAATCTTGACTGTTCTTTCGCTGATAACCGTCCGAGAGCATTGGTGCAAATGGCAACGGGTGCGGGCAAAACATATACCGCGATTACATGCGTGTATCGTCTGCTAAAATATGGAGGAATGAACCGTATTCTGTTCCTTGTTGATACAAAAAGTCTTGGGGAACAGGCAGAGCGCGAATTTCTTGCCTATACTTCCAATGATGACAGCCGCGCCTTTTTTAGATTATACAATGTTCACAGGCTTAAAAACTCATATATTTCTCAAGATGTTCATGTGTGTATCAGTACGATTCAACGAATGTACTCCATTCTCAAGGGTGAAGAGCTTGACGAAACAGAGGAAGAAACGCCGTTATCTTCAGATGACAGGCAAATGAAAGAGGTTGTATATAACGAAAAATACCCGCCCGAATTTTTTGACTGCATCATAGTTGACGAGTGTCACCGCTCTATTTACAATGTCTGGAGTCAGGTACTTGCTTATTTTGACGCGTTTATTGTAGGCCTTACCGCAACTCCCGACAAACGTACATTCGCTTATTTCAATGAAAATATTGTAAGCGAATATCCGCGCGAGCAGGCAATAATAGATGGGGTAAATGTTGGTGAGGATATTTATATTATTGAAACCGATGTCAGCAAAAATGGCGCACGTATTATGAAGCAAATGATAGAACGCCGAGACAGACTTTCCCGCTCAAAGCGCTGAGAACAGCTTGACGAGGATGTGAACTATGTACCGGCGCAGCTTGACCGTGATATAGTTAATCCAAGCCAAATAAGAACTGTAATACGTACGTTTAAGGACAAGCTGTATACCGACTTGTTTCCGGGAAGAAAAGAAGTGCCCAAAACGCTTGTTTTTGCCAAAACCGACAGTCACGCGGACGACATTATTCAGATCGTGCGAGAGGTGTTTGGCGAGGGAAACGAGTTTTGTCAGAAGATTACATATTCCGCTAAAAATCCCGAGAGGGTACTGAGTTCATTTCGCAACGGTTACTACCCGCGTATTGCCGTTACCGTTGATATGATTGCAACAGGTGTTGACGTAAAGCCAATCGAATGTCTGATATTTATGCGCGATGTGCGAAGCAAAAATTACTTTGAACAAATGAAAGGCAGAGGCACGCGCACTCTTGATAAGGACGATTTACGTAAAGTTTCTCCATCGGCTGACGACAGTAAGGATCATTTTGTCATTGTTGATGCAGTTGGAGTTACCAAATCACAAAAGACCGATACCCGCACACTTGAACGCAAACCGCTTGTTTCTATGAAAGAATTGATGATGAATGTTGCTCTCGGTGCAAGGGATGCGGACACGCTGACTTCTCTCGCTAACCGTATAGTTCGTTTGAACAGCAGAATGACTGCTGAAGAAAAAAGGCAATTTGAGAAAAACGTCGGTGCGAGTGCGTGTAAAGTTGCCGAAGGTCTGCTGAACGTTTTTGACGAAGACGTAATCCTCGAAAAAGCACGGAGCGATACCGGCGAGAGCAAGCCGTCGGACGAACAGCTTGAAAAGGCAAGAGCTGTTCTCATAAAGGAAGCTGTTATGCCGTTTCACAAACCTGAGACGCGGGATTTTATAGAAAATATGCGCCGCTGTCATGACCAGATTATTGATAATACAAATCCGGACACGGTACTTTTTGCGGATTTTGATACGAAACGCGAAGAAACCGCCGATAAAATAATAACGTCATTCCGTGAGTTTATTGAGGAAAACAAAGATGAGATTATTGCGCTTCGGATTATTTACGATCAAAAGTATTCCGAGCGTCCTATGGTAATCGAACAGTTGAAAGCGTTGTACGAAAAGCTGCGTTTCAAAGGGATTACTGTAGAACGGCTGTGGGATTGCTATGCCGTAAAGCAGCCGGCAAAAGTCAAACGCGGAGCTATGGCGCAGCTTACCGATCTAATCTCTGCTATTCGGTTTGAAATGGGTTATGAGAATAATTTGTCGCCGTTTGCGGATAAGGTGGATTTCAACTTTATGAAGTGGACGATGAACAAAAATGCGGGCGCGGAGCATTTTACCGATGAGCAAATGGAATGGCTTCGCTTGATTAAAGAGCATATTATAACTTCATTGAGTATTGAGACGAAAGACCTTGATTTGAATCCGTTTGACCGCAGGGGCGGTCTGGGAAGATTTTATGAGGTTTTCGGAGAACGGTACGAGGAAGTACTTTGGGAAATGAATATTGTGTTGGTGGCTTGATATGGAAACGTTTGAAAATTTAGTTGATATGGTATCTGTTTTTCCTAATAAAAAGATAAAGCAGAAAGAGTATTTGAAAAGTGGTATATTGCCAATTGTTGACCAAGGTCAAAAGCTTATAGGTGGTTATTCAGACGATATGTCAAAAGTCATTGTATGTGATCTGCCTGTTATTATTTTTGGTGACCATACAAGGTGTGTGAAATATATTAATTTTGAATTTGGAGCGGGCGCAGATGGCATTAAAGTGATTAAACCTAAGGCAAACGTATTGCCCAAATATCTATATTATGGAATGAAATACTTAACATTTCGTATGATTGATAAAGGATATGCACGACACTATCAACATATCAGAAAAATGCAACTAACTGTACCCTCTAAAGTTGAACAATCCCATATAGTTTCCCGCATAGAAGAGCTTTTTTCCGAGCTTGACAAAGCCGTGGAAACGCTTCAAACAACAAAAAAACAATTGGTGGTTTATCGGCAAGCGGTGCTGAAAGAGGCATTTTGGGGAAGTGAAAATAAACATGGAAAAGTGGTTAAAATTTCTGATTTGCAAAAGTTGAAACAGGAGCAACTCCCCCAAAAACAAACAAGAAATACTACGGAGGTACTATTCCATGGATTACAAGTTCGGCTGTAAACAATGATTTTATTTCAAAAGCTAATGATTACTTAACTGAGATTGCAATAAAAGAAACAAACTGTAAAGTTTTTCCTAAAGGCACATTGATTGTAGCTATGTACGGTGAAGGAAAAACAAGGGGAATGTGTGCTGAACTTAATATAAATGCAGCAACCAATCAAGCTGTTGCTGCCATTATAATTGATGACAATTCTATAATAAATAGAGACTATTTAAAGTGGTTTATTACTTTAAATTATTATGATCTGCGGCGGAAAGCTGTCGGCGGTGTTCAACCTAATCTTAATCTCAATATAATAAAAAACTACAAAATCCCGCTTTTTTCACCATTATGTCAAGATAAGATTGTAAAAAAAATAGAATTGCGTTTATCAATATGCGACAACATGGAAAAAGCAGTTGACGCCGCACTTTCCCAAGCGGAGGCTATGCGGCAAAGCATTTTGAAAAAGGCATTTGAAGGAGAGTTATTATAATGTCCAATCAATCAACAGCAATAATCTCCAAAGTCTGGGGAATGTGCAATCCGCTGCGCGACGACGGCGTATCCTACGGCGACTATCTGGAGCAGCTTACATATCTGATATTTCTGAAAATGTCGGACGAGTATTCCAAACCGCCGTATAATCGGGAAATAGGAATACCAAAGGGTTATACTTGGTCCGATATGAATATGCTGAAAGGAGCGGAACTGGAGGATAAATACAAGCAAATACTCGAAAAACTCGGTGAACAAAGCGGTATTCTCGGCAAAATTTTCAAAGGCGCAGTTAATAAGATCAACAGCGCGGCTATCCTTTACCGCGTGATGCAGATGATTGACAGGGAAAAATGGACTTCTATGTCATCTGACGTTAAGGGAGAAATTTACGAGGGTTTGCTCCAGAAAAATGCCGAAGATATTAAAAGCGGAGCCGGACAGTATTTTACTCCGCGTCCGCTTATTAAAGCTATGGTTACCTGTGTTCGCCCTGAGCCTATGAAAACCATTGCCGATCCTTGCTGCGGCAGCGGCGGTTTTTTCCTTGCGGCTCAGGAATTTATTTCAGACCCAAACAATTATAAGCTTGACCGCAAACAAAACGAATTTTTGAAAAACAATACCTTTTATGGTAATGAGATTGTTCCCGATACGTTCAAGACGGCACTGATGAATTTATATTTGCACAATATAGGAGATATTTACGGTAACATTCCTGTCACTCTGGGCGACGCGCTGCTAAAAGATCCCGGATACCGTGTTGATTATGTTATGACAAATCCGCCTTTCGGGAAGAAGTCCTCAATCACTTTCACCAATGATGAAAATGAACAGGAGAGTGAAGACCTCATTTACAACCGACAGGATTTCTGGACAAAAAGCGCAAACAAACAGTTCAATTTTGTGCAGCACATCAATACAATATTAAAAGATACAGGAAAAGCGGCGGTTGTTGTTCCCGATAATGTTCTGTTTGAGGGTGGAGCGGGTGAAACTGTCCGTCAAAATTTGCTGCAAACAACAGATTTGCATACTATATTAAGGCTTCCCACCGGAATTTTTTATAAACCCGGGGTCAAGGCAAATGTTATTTTCTTTGATAAACGCCCGGCAAATGCGGAAAGTCAAACGAAAGAGGTATGGATTTATGATTTTCGCACAAACATTCATTTCACGTTAAAAAAACGCCCAATGACTTATAGTGATTTGGAAGATTTCATAAAATGCTATAATCCACAAAATAGACATCAGCGCAAAGAAACGTGGTCGGAAGAGAATCCCGAAGGACGTTGGCGTAAATTCGGTGTGAATGAAATTATTGCGCGCGATAAGACGAACCTTGATATTTTTTGGATCAAGGACAAAACATTGGCTGATTTGGATAACTTGCCTTCTCCGGATGAACTTGCGGAAGATATTATTGAAAATTTACAGAATGCGCTTGACAGTTTCAAAAGTTTACAAAATGCCTTAAATAAGTAAATATATTAAAATTCCGTCGATTTTCGGCGGGATTTTGTTTATAAAAACTGTAAACTGAGACAGGTAAATAACCATACTGTTCAAATCGGTTTAAACATGTTGATAATTAACGAAAAATTCTACAGCATATTTCACATAAAATTTATCAAATTATTATTGACATTTTGCCGGTGCAGGGGTATAATATAAATGAAAGGGGGCATTTTTATGCCGAATATAGTACCGATTTCAGATTTAAGGAATTATTCAGCCGTTCTTGCGGATGTGTCGGTAGGCTCACCCGTGTATCTTACCAAAAACGGCAGGGGTTGCTATGCCATTGTGGATATTGCGGAACAGGAGGAGTACGAAAAAGCCAAAGCCGCCCTGCGTCTTATGTGCGAGCTTGAAAGCGGCAAACGCAGCGGCGAGGAAAACGGTTGGGTGGATTTTGCCGAAGTCCGCAGGCATTTTTCGGAAAATCTGTATGAAATTTAACGTAAAATTTTCAGCAAAAGCTATCAATGACTTGGACAAAATATGGGAATATATAGCAAATGTTCTAAAAAATCCTACCGCCGCCGATAAAGCCGTGGCGGGTGTCCTTGATAAAGTCGACTTGCTTGAAAGCCACCCCGAAATCGGAGCGCGGCTGTTTTTTGACAACAACTTAAACAGCGGCTATAGGTATGTGATTTATAACCATTATATGGCATTTTACCGTATTTTAGGCGATACGGTTTATATTGACAGGGTGATTTACGGCAAGCGGGACTATATGC
>JAMPDU010000158.1 GCA_023665505.1 Ruminococcus sp. | reverse complement strand
TCTGCTCGATGTCGATTTTCAGACCCTTTTTCGGCAGGCGCATAAGTCCGAAACCTAATTTTGGGGTGTTTTCTCCGAAATATTTTTCCATAATTTTTCCTCCTTGTTTTTAATAAAAATTGTATTTATATATTTATATTATACAGTCATCTTCCGCAAAAATCAATTCGTTTTTCAGCTAATATCTATAAGCAATTGCTTATACGAAAAAGAGCCTCTCGAACAGGCTCTTTTTACTCATTCCACAAACTGCTTTTTCAGAATTTCCGCAAATTCCTCAATATAGTACCCCGAATTATCAGCTTTCCAAAACGCGCAGTAATTTCGGTGTATGGGTTTCCCATTTCGGCAAAGCGGCAGACATGCAATAGTTTCGGCGTACTGGGTCGGAGGAATACCTCCTTCAATGGGCAGGAAACCCTTCCCGCTCACAATCATAAGCCGCGCCTCCTCTAAATTTTCAGCGAATAGAAATTTGCTCTCAATTCCGTAAATTTCCCGATAGTGGGACTGCTCGTTTTTCTGCTGCTCTTTGGACGCCACCAATATGCAGGGTATATTCCGCAAATCGTCCGCGTTGACAAATTCGGCATTCGCTATGGGATTTCTCGCGGATATTTCAATATGACAGCCGATAACCGTCAAAATTTTATTGACGTACTCGTCGGAAAACGCCCGCCGTTGGTCGTTCAGAACCAAGTCCGCCCTGTCCGTGCGGAGTAAATTATATAATTCCTCGTGATTTCCGTTTTTCATATCCACGGGAATTTCGGGATATTTGGCGGTAAATTCAGCAACCGCCCTTTGAAATTCAGCGCCGCCGTACCCTTTGGCGTACCCAATACGCAGGGTAAAATCATTTCCACGGGCGATTTGCTTTGTTTCCTTGCACAGCCTTTCAAAATCCGCCGTGAGAAACAGGCTTTTCTGATAGAAATGCTCTCCCGCGGGCGTAAGCGAAAACCGCCTGTTTTGCCGTTTCAAAAGCGTTACGCCAAGCTCCCGCTCCAAAGCCTGCACCTGCTGAGAAATCGCCGATTGGGATATGTAACATTCCGCCGCCGCCTCGCTGAAGCTGTTACAGCGCACAACGGTCTGAAAATATTTTATTTGTTTAAGCATTTTTCGTACCTCGCTGTTTTTTCCAATTATATCCGAAAATGTCAATAAAAGCAATCTAATATAATGAACAAATAGTGAAATTTAAATTAAAATAATATTATATAAGTTTTTCTTATGCAAAACCTCCGAAAAACAGATTGATTTCAGCAAATTTTTATTTTATAATAAGATTAAAAAATTGCAAAGGAGAATAATTATGTCAAAAAATCTGATAATCTACTATTCCCGCAAGGGCGAAAATTATGTGAACGGCAGCGTTAAAAATCTTTCAAAGGGCAACACGGAAATTGTCGCCGAGTTTATTCAAAAGGCGGTGGACGGCGATTTGTTTGAGGTGGACACGGTAAAGCCGTACTCCGAAAATTACACAACCTGCACCGAAGAGGCTAAACGGGAGCTTAACAGCGGCGCGCGCCCCGAGCTGAAAAAATATCTTGACGGCATTGACGGGTACGATAATATTTTCGTCTGCGGACCTTGCTGGTGGGGGACTTTCCCCTGCGCGGTTTTTACGCAGCTGGAGCGGCTTGATTTTACGGACAAAAAAGTTTTCGCGGTTATGACCCACGAGGGCAGCGGACTTGGCACTTCCGAGCGGGATTTGAAAAATATCTGCAAAGGCGCAGTTTTCGGGAAAGGAATTGCTATTCACGGCGCGGAGACGGCAAGGTCGGAAAGCACGGTTTCAAAATGGGCGAAAGAGGCTGTAAAATAAGGAGGGACAACTATGTCAAATAAATTTTTCGGCGAAATAAAAAAGAATTTCGGTTTCGGCTGTATGCGCCTGCCTATGAAAAACGGCGAGGTTGACTTTGACGAATTTGCCAAAATGGTCGATACTTTTATCGAAAACGGCTTTAATTATTTTGACACGGCGCATGGCTATGTAAGCGGCAAAAGCGAAAATGCTTTGAAAAGTGCCTTACAAGCCGCTATCCCCGTTCAGCTTATGTTCTGACGGACAAACTCTCAACACACCATTTCAACAGGCAGGAGGAAATACGTCCGCTGTTTGAAAGTCAGCTTGAAGCCTGCGGCGTTGAGTATTTCGACTTTTATTTAATGCACGCGCAGGACGCTAATATTTACGAAAAATACAAAAAAGTCCGCGCGTACGAAACGGCTCTTGAATTAAAAAAAGAGGGCAAAATAAAGCATTTCGGAATTTCATTTCACGACAAGGCGGCTGTTCTCGAAAAAATTTTAACGGAATATCCGCAAATCGAAGTCGTTCAAATCCAATTCAACTATGTTGATTATGAGGACGCGTCGGTGGAAAGCCGAAAATGCTACGAAGTTTGCGAAAATTACGGAAAACCCGTTATCGTTATGGAACCCGTCAAGGGCGGAAGTCTTGCAAATCTTCCCGCCGCCGCAAGGGAAATACTCGACGGTCTGAACGGGGGAAGTTCCGCAAGCTATGCGATACGGTTTGCGGCAAGTTTCCCGAACGTGGCTGTTACCCTTTCGGGTATGGGCAATATGAAAATGATGACGGAAAATATCGGCTTTATGAAAGATTTCATCCCGCTGAACGATACCGAAAAAAAGGCAATAGAACAGGTCTGCGAAATTTTCCGTTCGCAAAATCTTATACCCTGCACTGCCTGTCGGTACTGTACGGAGCTGTGTCCGCAGAATATTTCAATACCCGATTTGTTCGCCTGTCTGAACGCGAAAAAGCAGTTCAACAACTGGAATACCGATTACTATTATGAAAATATTCACACAAAAAACGGCGGCAAAGCGTCCGACTGCGTAAAATGCGGCAAGTGCGAGCAAATTTGCCCTCAGCATCTGGAGATACGCAAATTACTGACGGAAGTCGCAAAGGAATTTGATAAACAGTAAAGGTGTCGATAGTGAAAATGTCATTATTAAAGCGGCTTATTGAACCGAAACAAGAGCTTTCCGAGGAAAGAAAACGCTTTTCAAACGCAGATTTAATGAAACTGGCTTTGCCCGTGGTTGCGGAGCAGTTTTTGGCTCTGCTTGTGGGAATTGCCGATACGCTGATGATAAGCTACGCGGGCGAGGCGGCTGTTTCCGGCGTGTCGCTGGTAAATCAGCTTAACAATGTTTTTATACTGGTTTTCTCCGCGTTGGCTGCGGGCGGCTCGGTAATTGCCAGTCAGTATGTCGGCAGCGGCGACAGGGAAAACGGCGTAGACGCGGCAAATCAGCTTTTGATGATAACGAGCCTTATTTCCGCTGTCCTTACGGCTGTAACGCTGCTGTTCGGACATTCCATTTTCACGGCTTTATTCGGGACAGTTGAACAGGACGTTTACGACAGCGGTATGGAGTACCTTAAAATTTCCGCCTATTCCTTTGCGGGACTTGCGGTTTACAACGCCTGCGCGGGTCTGTACCGCAGTATGGGCAAAACTCGTGAGCTTATGTATGTTTCCTTTGCAATGAACGGCATTAACGTTATCGGCAACGCGGTAGGGATATTCATACTTCACGCTGGAGTGGCAGGCGTGGCGTACCCGTCTTTAATATCGCGGGTGTTCGCCGCCGTTGTTATGCTTGTGCTTACATCAAACAAAAATAACGTGCTGTATCTTCGGGCAAAAAATATATTTTGCCGGCACCGGAAAATGATACGCAGGATTTTTCACGTTGCCGTTCCGAACAGCATTGAAAACGGACTTTTTCAAATGGCGAAGGTTGCGTTAAGCTCCATTGTTGCAAAATTCGGTACGGTGCAGATAGCCGCAAACGGCGTGGCGCAAAGCTTTTGGTCTATGGCGGCGTTGTTCTGCCTTGCAATGGGTCCCGTATTTATTACCGTGGTGGGACAGTATATGGGTGCGGACGACCCCGAGGGCGCGGAATACTATATGAAAAAATTGCTGCGGATTACCTATATCGGCGGCGTTTTGTGGAATATTCTGTTCCTGCTTATTTCGCCGATGCTGCTTATGCTGTACGACCTCAGCGCGGAAACTGTGCGGCTGATACTGGTGCTTTGCCTGCTGCACAACTCGTTTAACGCACTGTTTTGTCCGCTTTCCTTTGCGCTGTCAAGCGGCTTGCGGGCGGCGGGGGACGTAAAATTCAATCTGTATTCCTCGGTTTTCTCATCGGTAGTATGCCGTGTCGCGCTTTCGGTGCTGTTCGGTATCGTCTTTAATATGGGCGTTGTCGGCATAACGCTGGCAATGGCTTGCGACTGGGGAATAAAGGCGGCTTTGGTGACTGCACGTTACAAGGGAGGAAAATGGAAAGAATTTCGATTAATATAAGAAAGGAAATGTTAATATGTCAAATTCAAAATTTATAAAAAAATTGCTGACAGCGTTGCTGTCAGCATCAATGTTGATGTTTCTTGCAGCATGCGGAAACGGCGGAGAAAATACTCGCGAAACAGTTTCCGTGCAGACCGAAAACGGCGGTTTGCAAACGGTTTCCGAGGAAGAAACCTTATCGGAAAATAAAATCGACACGGACGTCCCAAATAGTGAAAATACAGAAAATATAGGTGAAACAATTTCGGAAAACGGCGGCAAAATTCTTGTGGCGTTTTTCTCCCGCGCGGACGAAAATTACGGCGTGGGATTTATAGAAAAGGGCAACACTCACATAATTGCCGATATGATTGCGGAGGAAATGAACGCCGACACTTTCGAGATTGTCCGCGTAACGCCGTACCCCGAAACATACAGCGACTGCACCAACGAGGCGCAGGAGGAAAAGACGGCAAATGCCCGCCCCGAACTGACCGAAACCGTGGAAAATTTCGATAATTACGACATTATTTTTCTCGGCTATCCAAACTGGTGGGGCGATATGCCGATGCCCGTTTATACGTTTATAGAAAGCTACGATTTTTCGGGGAAGACGGTTATTCCGTTCTGCACTCACGCGGGCAGCGGACTTTCGGGAACGGTACAAACGCTCCGCGGCAAGCTTGAAAGCGCGGAAGTCCTTGACGGGTTTGATATTGCGGGTACTACCGCTCAAAATAATCAAGACGAGGCTAAAGAAGATGTTCTTGCTTGGCTGAATGGACTTGATATTGAAAAATAAATAAAAGCGTATTCGCATAAAACTGATGTGAATACGCTTTGTTTTTTTTTACACCAAAATATTAACAGCAAGTCCCGTAACAAGCGAAAACGCCATTACAAAAGCAATATAAACCACAAACCGCCTTATTCCCAGCACAATTTTAAGCGCGCCGAGGTTGGTAATTTTTGTGGCGGGACCCGTTATCATAAACGCCGCCGCACTGCCCATACTCATTCCCATTGTGAGCCACTCGCGTATAAGGGGTATCGTTCCCCCTCCGCAGGCGTAAAGGGGGACGCCGATTGTTGCCGCCATAAGCACTCCGAAACCCTCGTTGGACTTCCCGAAAAGCTCGGCAAAATCCTTGGCGGGAACGTACCGCTGAAACAACGCGGAAAGCAGTACGCCAACAAGAAACCACAACGCGGTCGCCTTGATATTCCTGCCCAAATTAAACAAAAACCGCAGAAATAAATTCGGGTGAGTATCGTGGCTCGGTCGGGGTTCAAAGCCCTCAAAATTGAAAAAAGATTTATTTTTGTAAAAAACGTGTACCAAAATTCCCGCCGTTACTCCGCAGACCGTACAGGATAAAATTCGGATAACGAGCGCGGTTGTGCCGAGTGCGGTGGAGTACATAATAAGCTGTGGGTTCAGCAAAACGCTTGACATCATAAACGCCGCAAGCCAGTCCTGCCGCATACCATGGCGGGAAAATGAGGCGGCAATGGGAATTGTGCCGTACATACAAAGGGGCGAGGCGACCCCCAGCAGGCTTGCGGGAATTACTCCCCACAAGCCCCATTTTTTATCGCGGATTTTGTCAAAGGTGTTGTGAATTAAATCCTTTGCGAAAACCGAAACCAGCGAGCCGATAACCATTCCCAAAACCCAGTAGAAAAAAATCTGCCGCAGCTGCACCGAAAAATAATAGCCGACATAAATAAATTCCCGCCGCAGAATTTCAAAAAAATTATTCATCAATATTCACCAAATCATAGGTGCGGCTGCCCAGACCAATTTCCTCGGCGTGTTCGAGGGTGTGAAGTCCGTTCTGACGTTCAACCCGCTGTTTAAGGCTGTCGCTGCCCTCCGCCGCAAAGCACAAATCTATGGACGCTTGGTCAATCGCCACAGGGTCGGTTGAGGCGAGTATTCCGATGTCGTGAATGTCGGGTTCGGCGGGGTTTCCGTCGCAGTCGATGGTTGTTTTGCCGGCTATTGGCGCGGGCGTGTTTTGCGTACCGTCGGAACAGGCTGAAAATGCTGCCAAAATGCTTAGGGAAAGGATTGCCGATAGAAATTTTTTTATATGGTTTCTCCTTTACTCTTATAATTATATTATACCACATTTTCGTGGATTTTTCAAGTGGATAAATATATAAATATCGTCGTCCGAAAGGACGATATATTGTTTATTATTTTGTTTATTCGGTATTT
>JAMPDU010000157.1 GCA_023665505.1 Ruminococcus sp. | reverse complement strand
AAAACTGTCCGAGGAGACAATTTCCGCAATTGAAACGGGCGAAAAAGCGAACATAAAAAATTACTATCTTGACAAAGCGAAAAAAGAATTTGACGAAAAATTTCCCGCCGAATTTGAAAAAGAATTTACGGAAAAATTTAATGAGGAATTTACAAAAAAATTTGATGAGCAATTAATGCAAACCCTTTTGGCGCAAGGTCTTGACGAGGTTACGGCAGAGGCGGTTTTTCCGGAGACTTCGGAGCAGGCGCGGCAGTCGGAGGATTACAAAAATACCTATGACGAGGCGTACAAAACCGCTTATGATGAGGCGTACCGGGCGGCGTATGACGAGGCTTGGGAGGAAGTCCGGGACGAGGTTGAAAGCGAGTACGCCGAGGCGGAGGAAAAGTATGATTTGAACAGCTCCGACTTCAAAGCCGTGCCCATAAAAATATACGAAAACTTTTTCAAAAACGCCGAGGAGGACAACAATTGCGACGGCGTAAACGACGGTACTGTGCGGGTTTTCGCCAAAACCGAGGAGATAAATCTCGCCTGTCTTATGGAGGGGAAATTCCCCGAAAACGAAAGCGAAATTGCCATAGACAGAATGCACGCGGACAATGTTGGAGTTTCGGTGGGCGACGAAATTACAGTCAGCGGAAATTCCTTTAAAATTGTCGGAACGCTCGCTTACGTGAATTATTCAACGCTCCACGAAAAAAATACGGATTTCATGTTCGACGCGCTGAAATTCAACACGGCAATGGTGACGGCTGAGGGCTTTGAACGCATAAATAAGCCGGTACATTTTAATTACGCTTGGCTGTACGAAAACCCGCCCGAGGACGAAAAAGAGGAGAAAATTATTTCCGATAATTTAATGCGGGCGGCGCTTACACAGACTGTTGTTTCCGACAATGAAATCGAGGATTTTCTGCCCCGTTACGCAAATAACGCCGTTAATTTCGCCACGAGTGATATGGGCAGCGACAAGGCGATGGGCGGCACTTTGCTTAACATTTTAATTTTAATTATCGCCTTTATTTTCGCGGTGACGATAAGCAATACCATTGCCAAAGAATCCTCTGTAATAGGCACTTTGCGGGCGTCGGGCTACACCCGCGGGGAACTGGTTCGGCACTATCTTTCAATGCCGGTTATCGTCACGCTTATTTCGGCGGCTTTGGGAAATATTTTGGGGTACACGGTGTTCAAAAACGTGGTGGTTTCGATGTACTACAACAGCTATTCTTTGCCGAAATATTACACGGTTTGGAACGCCGAGGCGTTCGTGAAAACCACGGCTGTACCCATTGCGATAATGCTTGTGATAAACCTGCTGATAATCGCGAAAAATATGCGGCGTACGCCCCTGCAATTTCTGCGGCACGATTTGAAAAAAAGCAAGAGAAAAAAAGCGATCCGTCTGCCGAAATTAGGCTTTTTAAGCAGGTTCAGACTGCGGGTAATGCTGCAAAATATTCCGAATTATTTAATTTTATTTTTCGGCATATTTTTCATTTCGGTAATGCTTTCAATGGCGGTGGGAATGCCTTCCTCGCTGGCGTACTACAAAGAAAATGCAAAGGATAATATGTTTGCGAATTATCAGTATATTTTGAAATCTTACGAAGATGAGGACGGCAATATTATCGGGACGGAAAATCCCCGCGCCGAAAAATTCGCAATGACTTCTCTTGTGTATAAAGGCGAGGAGATCGACGAGGAAGTTTCGGTTTACGGAATTTCCGAAAACAGCAATTATGTTGGAATTTCCGAGCTTGAAAATTTAAAGGAAAACGAGGTTTATATTTCAAATTCATTTGCGGAAAAATACCGCTTGAAAAAGGGCGACGCGTTCACTCTTGAGGCGAAATACGAGAATATTAATTATGAATTTACCGCGGCGGGAATTTACGATAAATCATTTACTGCGGCGGCGTTTATGCCCATAGAAAATTACCGCAAAACCTTTGAAATTAACGCGGAGGAATTTACCGGCTTTATGTCGGACGAAGAGCTTGACGACCTTGACGTGGACAGCGCTGCAACGGTAATTACCGAGCGGGACATTACCAAAATGTGCGACCAGCTTGACCACTCGATGGGCAGTTATATGCGGTTTTATCAGGTGCTGTGCATTTTGCTTTCGGCGGTGCTGATTTATTTGCTGACGAAAATAATTATCGAGAAAAATCAGACTGCGATTTCAATGACGAAAATTCTCGGCTATGAAAACCGCGAAATTTCAAGCCTGTATATGACCTCCACAACCATAATTATGTTTATCGCGGACGGGCTGTGCGTTTTCCTCGGCACGCTTGTTATGTCGCTGGTGTGGCGCGTTATGATGATGGGCTACAGCGGCTGGATAAATTTTGTGTACGGCGCGGCGGACTACATAAAAATTTTCGCATTTATTATGATAGGTTATCTTATCGTTATGTTTTTTGATTTCCGCAGGATAAAGAAAATTCCCATGGACGAGGCTTTGAAAAATGTTGAATAAACGCGTAAAAGCGGTTGGAATTAATTTCCAACCGCTTTTATGACTGTCAACATTTTCAACATTGTTTTGGTGAATGTGCATAATATTTGTGCTTAAAACTATGCAAATAGCTGAAAATCATCTCCGCACCCCCATACCGGGGCATTTGCGGAGATGATTTTTAAATTTCACATAAAATTCAATTCTTTACGCGAAAAGTGAAAAAACGGTGAAAATTGTCCCGTTAAAATATTGTTAATAAAATCACAGAAAAAATTTGACAAAAATGTATTATAATAAAAAGGATAATTTGAGAAAAAAGCGAGGTAAAAAACGTATGATTAAAAAACTTGCGGGCTGTATACGTGAGTACAAAAAAACCTCAATAGCAACGCCTATACTGGTTTCGCTGGAGGTCGTCATGGAGTGTATAATCCCGTTCATTATCGCCGAGCTTGTGAACCGTATCAAGGACGGCTGCGATATGAAAACAATTCTGATGTACGGGCTTTCGCTGGTGGTTATGGCTTGCCTGTCCCTGCTTTTCGGCGCACTGGCGGGTATGACCTGCGCGACGGCGTCCTGCGGTTTCGCCAAAAATCTGCGGCGGGATATGTTCCTGAACATTCAGCGGTACTCTTTTGAGAATATCGACAGGTTCTCAACCTCGTCGCTGGTAACAAGGCTTACCACCGACGTTACCAACGTGCAGAACGCCTTTATGATGATTATCAGAATTGCGGTGCGCGCGCCGTTTATGCTGATTTTCGCCTTTATAATGGCGTTTGTTATGGGCGGAAGAATGGCTCTGATTTTCCTGGCGGTAGCTCCTATTTTGATTTTGGGACTTTCCATAGTCATTTCAAAAACAATGCCCCTTTTCAAGCGGGTTTTTAAGAAGTACGACAACATCAACAGCTCCATACAGGAGAACGTCAAGGGCATTCGGGTTGTGAAATCCTACGTTCGGGAGGATTACGAAAAAGAGAAGTTCAACACCGCCGCCGAGGACGTTTGCCGCGACTTCACCAAGGCGGAGAGAATTCTCGCCTTTAACAACCCCCTTATGCAGTTCTGCCTTTACGCGGTAATGGTTTTCGTGATGTCCTACGGCTCGTACACGATTATCACCACCCACGGTCTTGATTTGGACGTGGGACAGTTCAGTGCGCTGCTGACATACGGCTTTATGATTTTAAACAGCCTTATGATGATTTCAATGATTTTCGTAATGCTCACAATGGCTGCCGAGTCGGGCAAACGTATAGTCGAGGTACTGGACGAGGAAAGCTCCCTCAGCAACCCCGAGAACCCGATTTACGATGTGGCGGACGGCTCTGTGGACTTTGAGAGCGTTAATTTCAAGTACTTTGAAAACGCCGAGAGAATGACCCTCTCCAACATAGATTTGCACATAAAGTCGGGGCAAACCGTGGGCATTATCGGCGGCACGGGTTCGTCCAAATCCACTTTGGTACAGCTTATCTCGCGGCTTTACGACGTGACGGAGGGTTCTGTCAAGGTGGGCGGCAGGGACGTGCGGGAGTACGACCTTGAAACGCTGAGAAATCAAGTTGCAATGGTATTACAGAAAAACGTCCTTTTTTCGGGTACTATTAAAGAAAACCTCCGCTGGGGCAACAAAGAGGCTACCGACGAGGAAATGATTGAGGCTTGCAGGCTCTCCCAGGCGGACGAGTTTATACAGACCTTCCCCGACAAGTACGATACTTATATCGAGCAGGGCGGCGCAAACGTCTCCGGCGGACAAAAGCAAAGGCTTTGTATCGCCCGCGCTCTGCTTAAAAAGCCGAAAATACTTATTATGGACGACTCCACAAGCGCGGTTGACACCAAAACCGACGCGCTCATACGAAAGGCTATGCGGGAGTATATCCCCGAAACCACGAAGTTTATTATCGCGCAGCGTATTTCCTCCGTTGAGGACGCAGACCTCATAATCGTTATGGAGGGCGGCACGATAAGCGCGGCGGGTACTCACGACGAGCTTTTGAAGTCCAACGAGATTTATAAAGATTTGTACAATTTGCAAAACAAGGCGGGTGATGATGATGAGTAAGAAAAAAATGCCAAAAATCAAAAAGGGCACAACAGGCAGACTTATAAAAACCCTTTTCGGGTTCTACCCGGTACTTCTGCCGCTGACGGTTTTCTGTATCCTTTTTAACGCGGTGGTAAGCTCCATACCCTCGATGTTTATGCAGAAAGTTATCGCCGCCGTGGAGGAAAACTGGGAAAGCGGCACTTGGGAGGCTGCCGGCGAAACCATTATCGGCACGGTGGTAATTCTTGGAATATTTTATGTACTGTCCCTTATTTCGGGCTTTCTCTACAATCAGACAATGGCGGTCATCACGCAGGGCACGCTTAAAAAGCTCCGCGTGAAGATGTTCAACGGCATGCAGAATTTGCCCGTCAAATTCTTTGACACAAACAATCACGGCGACATCATGAGCCACTACACCAACGACATCGACACCCTGCGGCAGATGGTTTCCCAAAGCTTTCCTCAGCTTTTAATCTCGGCGGTAACGGTGCTGACGATTTTCGGCATTATGCTGTACTTCAGCCTATGGCTCGCCCTTGTGGTTGTGGCGGGAGTAATCATTATGATTTTCGTCACCGAAAAAATCGGCGGCGGCTCTGCGCGGTACTTCGTAAGCCAGCAGCAGGCTCTCGGAAAGGAAGAGGGCTACATCGAGGAAATTATGAACGGTCAGAAAGTGGTAAAGGTTTTCTGCCACGAAGAGGAGTGTATAGCCGACTTCGACAAAATAAACAACAGGCTTTTCAAGGAGTCGGAGCGGGCTAACAAGTACGCCAACGTCCTCGGACCAATCCTCAACAATATCGGCAACGTGCTTTACGTTGTTGTGGCAATCGTGGGAGGTTTCCTGCTTATCAACCGCACGCCCAACGTCAGCCTTTCGGGAATGGCTATCAGCATAAGCGTGGTAGTGCCTTTCCTCAATATGACAAAGCAGTTTGCGGGCAATATCGGACAGGTTTCCCACCAGATAAACGCCGTGGTAATGGGTCTTGCGGGTACGGAGCGTATCTTCGAGCTTATCGACCTTGCCCCCGAGGTTGACGACGGCTATGTAACCCTTGTGAACGCAAAGGAGGAGAACGGCGTTCTCACCGAGTGCGCCGAGCGTACGGGAATGTGGGCATGGAAACACCCTCATCAGGCGGACGGCTCTGTCACCTACACAAAGCTCACGGGGGATATTGTTATGGACGACGTTGACTTCGGCTACGACGAAAACAAGACGGTGCTGCACAACGTCACCCTGTACGCCGAGCCGGGGCAGAAAGTTGCTTTCGTTGGCGCAACGGGCGCGGGAAAGACCACAATTACCAACCTGTTAAACCGTTTTTACGACATTGCGGACGGCAAAATCCGTTACGATGGCATTAACATCAACAAGATTAAAAAGGCGGATTTGCGCCGCTCCCTCGGCATAGTTTTGCAGGACACAAACCTGTTCACGGGCACGGTTATGGACAATATCCGTTACGGCAGGCTTGACGCCACCGACGAGGACTGCATCGCCGCCGCCAAACTTGCGGGAGCGCACGATTTTATAACCCGTCTCCCCGGGGGCTACGATATGATGCTGACGGAAAACGGCGCGAGCCTTTCCCAAGGTCAGCGGCAGCTTTTGGCAATAAGCCGCGCGGCTGTGGCGGACTCTCCCGTTATGATTTTGGACGAGGCGACCTCTTCAATCGACACCCACACCGAGGCTGTGGTACAGCGGGGCATGGACGCGCTGATGAAAGGCAGAACGGTTTTCGTCATCGCCCACAGGCTTTCCACGGTAAAGAATTCCGACGTAATCATGGTACTGGAGCAAGGCAGGATAATCGAGCGTGGCAGCCACGAAAAGCTCATCGCCGAAAAAGGCAAATATTACCAGCTTTACACCGGGGCGTTTGAATTGGAGTAAGCACATTTGTGGGAACTTTTGTTATTTGGTTTATGTTGGTCTATCTTTGAATTTTGGATACTCTTTCATAAACTGTTAAATACAACATCGAACGAGAGGAACAACCAAAGGAAGAGGGCGGGGGCTAAATGAGATATAGGGGACGCTTGCTCGCCCCCGCCCTCTCCCTATGTTTTTTCCTCTCGCGCTCTCTTTTTCCTTTCTCTCACCCACCCCTCGCACGCTCCG
>JAMPDU010000156.1 GCA_023665505.1 Ruminococcus sp. | reverse complement strand
ATTTTTTCCTCCCGTAAATAAAAAAGCGTTCCGACTTTCATCAGAACGCTTATGTGGTTTTGGACAAACAAAAAATCCCCGACTACTTTTTCAGTAGTCGGGGAGTAGTGCTTTCTGTTTGTTTTTGCTTATTTTTAATTGGTTTGTATTTTTCGCCATTTTTTAAATGGCTTAAATACGGGGTTTGTGCGGGTTTCCCTAAGAAGATTTATCCTCTGATAGTCCGTTTTTCATTTTCAAAGCCTTGTCTCGAATTTTCTTAAACTCGGTATCATACTTTTTACGGGCGGTACTGTTATTCCCAAATTTTCTCCGCAAATTAGAGCAGTTACTGGTGAATGTACTATAAAAATCTTGAAAAGGATTAGCCTTATTCTTTTTACGCACCGAAATTGTGGCAAGCCGGTGCTGTTCTTTTTGCGTGGCAGAACAAAATGCCAAATAAATCAGAATAGCTTTTTCCGCATATATCTTGGCTCATATTCAATATACCCGTGTTTCGGGTAAAACGCATATGATTCAAACCATTGTTCTTTAGGAGCACCGAGATGAACTCTTGAAATTGTGATGCCTTGCTTCTTCATTTCATGCTCAGCCGTATGAAGCAATTTTGTTCCGATACCTTGATGCTTTTGAGATGCTTTCACATAGAAACGGTGCAGGAAAGCTTCGTTAGTACCTGCAATTCGTGAAAATCCAATACATCCGATTACACAATCACAGTTATCGACAGCAAGCAAAAATGAATCTCCCTTGTCGAGATAATTCTTTTGAACATCATACAAATCATCATTTACAGTTGCAGATAATCCGAGTGCAGCTTTAGCGTCAATAACCATTGAAATCATATTGTCTCTGTACTTTTCTTCATAAGTAATGATGTTCATTCAGAACCCTCCACAAATCTCGATTTGTCGTGATAGTCGTGCTATCTTAACCCAATAATTATAACACAACTAACGCAAAATGTCAACACACTTCTGTTTATATCAATTAAGGCGATTTTATCGGAATACGGCATTTTAAAATCCAGCATAATTTGTCTCCTTTTGTCGGAATGTGTATTAAAAATTTTATTGATACAAGTATATCATAAAATTTTGAAAAAGTCAAGCAAATCCCGTAAATACGGGGAAATTTTAATGTGAATGATTGACATAACACATTCGATTGACAGCAAAAATCATTCACCGATATTGCCTTTTCATACCCTCGGCGTTATACTGGAGATAGGCTGAAAAGCCAAAATAAAAATTTTGAAAGGAGACATCATTATGTCTGAAATGAAAAACACTTTTCCCGAAATGCTCACCGCCGAGGACTTGCAGAATTTTGGTTTTACACGGTCTATGGCTTATGCGTTTCTCAATCGCGAGGACGTCCCCGTTATTCGCATAGGAAAGCGAAAATTTATCCGCAAGGAGAAATTTGTCGAATGGTTAGAGGAACAGGAGCGGAAAAATGGCGGTGGTGATAAATGACGGTAAAGCAGTTTTGTGAAAAATACGAAATTTCACATCAAGCGGTTTACGCCAAAATACAGAAAAAAGCGGACGTGCTTAAAGGGCATATCAGCAAGCACGGTTGTTTGGTGCTTGACGATTTTGCCGTGGAAACGTTAAAACCTGTTTCTGCCGACAGCAGATTTTTTAAGGAAAGCGAAATTTTAAAAAGCGAGCTTGCGAGGAAAAGCAAGGATTTTGAAAATTTGCAGAGCGAGCTTAATTTCAAAAATGAAAAAATCGTAAAACTTGAAAATTCGCTGAATGATAAAACTGCTGAAATTGAATTTTTTAAAAATCAGCTTGCCGAGCAAAATTTAAAAATTGAAGTTTTGCGGAAACAGCTTGATGATGAAAATTCCAAAAATGCGGACTTGACAAAAAGTGTGGAACGTCTTACAGATGAAATTGCCGAAAAGCTAAAGCAAGAGACAGAGCGTTCTGCACGAAAATCAAGAGGATTTTTTGGGTAAAATCGGTTTGCAACAGGTTGAAAAAGCTGTTTTCAATTGGTTGCAAAAAATAGGTGTTTGGAGAATAGCAAGCGCAGAAAAAGTGTCCACTTTTTCAATTAAGGCTGCCGCCCTAACACCCGCGGAAAGGAGCATAAAATGGGTAAAAGAACAATCGAAAAACACATAAAATATAACGCCGAGGAGTGGGAAATTATTTCTCGGAACGCCGCCGCTTTAGGTAAAAGGACGGGGACGTATATCCGAGAAATGTCGGTGCAGGGCGTTATCAAAAATTATGATATGCAGCAGTTTAATCATTTAATTGTTTCGTTCAACCGCATAGGTAACGAACTTAATCAAATTGCGAAAGTTGTAAATTCCACGCAGACGGTCTGCTCAAAAGATATTGAGGATATGAAAAAATCCTTTAAATATTTTCGGGCGGTTTTTGAAAATTATCTGCTGCCGTTGGAATGCGAAGTGCTGACGTAGGTGATTTTATGGCAATTGTAAAACACATCGCAATTCACCGTTCGCCGCTGAAACTTCTGCAATATATTTTGAACGGCGATAAAACGGACGAAATGAAACTCGCCACGGGTCTGAACTGTACTGCCGAACCCGAAAGCGCGTTTTGGGAAATGGGCAATACTTTTGAAATGTTCGCTAAGGAGCGGTTTTCAAAAAAATCAGATGTGGGCGGCAAAGAAAAAATTCGCCTGCACCATTACATTCAATCGTTCAAGCCCGATGAAATTACTCCCGAAACGGCGCACAAGGTAGGTATTGAATGGGCTGAAAAAGTTTTCGGCAAAAATCATCAAGTGCTTGTGACCACGCATATTGACCGTCAGCATATTCATAACCATTTTGCTGTTGCGGCATATGATTTAAACGGCAAGAAGTGGTACGATAACAAGACCACGCTTAAACGCTGCCGCAATATTTCCGATAAAATTTGCGCGGCTCACGGACTTAGCGTTATTGAAAATCCGACATACCGAGCGGATAAAAAATATTCGGACTGGCTTGCACGTCAGCAAAATATTTCTTGGAAAACTCGGCTCTGTAATGATATTGATAAATTAATTTTGCGGGAAGATGTGAAAACTGTTGACGATTTAGCGGAACAATTAAGACAAAAGGGATATATTGTTACGCTGAAAAAATATTTGTCAGTTAAAGCCGCGCCGAACCGAAAAGCAATAAGAAGTCTGCGTTTGGGGGACGGTTATGGAATTGAGGAACTGCAATACCGAATTGAAAATAAAAATCGTGAAATCAGCTTATCGGCTGTTGCAAAGTATCAAGGCATTCAGCGTGAGTATGCTTTTTGCTTGCGTGAACTGCAAATTATGGTTTACAGAAAACCCGATAATTCTCATAAAACAACATACCAAGAGTTACGTCAAAATGCGGAATTGCTTACATATCTTTGCGATAATAAAATTCAATCCGTCACGGATTTTGAAAATGTCGTAAATAACGCAAAAGGCAAATATGACGTAATTAAAAAATCCCGTGATGAATTGTTGAAAAAAATAGAGGAAAAGGAAAATATTTTAAAGGAAGGCGCGAGGTACATTGAACTCAATAAAATCAAAATGCCTACCGCCGTACAGCTTGAGGAACTTGCGAAATACAGACATCTTGCAAAATATAATCTTCATTCCGCAGACGATATTGAAACCCACGGACGGGAACTTGAAAGGTTAAAATCCGAATTATCGGATATTGAAAAAAGCCTTGAAACTGCCGAAAAAGAGAAGTCCGCGGCGGCGAATAATTACAAGACTTATTTGCAGCAAATGCAGTCTGACTATGACTTTATTCTCGAACGTCAGCGCAGGGAACGGGAAGAAATTAAGCAAGCGGAGCAGGAGTTATTACTGGAGCAGGAAATGTTACAAAAACAACAGGTTCGTACAAATCAGACTTATTGCAGATAATTAAATGGAAAGGAGTGTTACCGATGTCTAAAAAAATAATTGAAATTTTGACGGAAAGGAGGTCAGCAAATGGCAAATAAAAAGAACGGTACAAAGCCGAAAATAATTATCGTACCTCATTACATCGGTACGGAAAAGGCAGACACCGTAATCAAAAAAGTAATTGCAGATGAAGTCAAGAAAAAAATTGAAAAATCTGCTTAAACATACTTGATTTTTTGAGACAGCCGTGGTATAATTGATATAGTCAATTTACCTCGGTTGTTTCAAACAAAGGAGGATTATTTTAAATGAAACAACCAACAATTTATAACACAGCGATTTATTGCAGGCTTTCAAAGGACGACGGTCTGGAGCAGGACAGTTTCAGTATTCAAACCCAAAAGGAAATGCTGACCCGTTATTGCCGCGAAAACGGTTTTATTATCAGCAATTATTACATTGATGACGGATATTCGGGCAAGAATTTTGACCGTCCCGATTTTAAACGTATGATTGCAGATATTGAGGACGGAAAAATCAATTGTGTTGTCACGAAAGACCTTTCCCGTCTCGGCAGAAATTATCTTGAAAGCGGCGCGTATATCGAGATTTTCTTTCCAGAACACAATGTCAGGTATATTGCTTTAAACGACGGTGTAGACACTCTCCGAGCCACCTCTATGGAGATTACTCCGTTTCGCAATTTACTCAATGATATGTTCATTTATGTACCGAACCCAAATTCAAAAATAATACTAAGCCGCAACCTCGCAGCTATCAATAAAAATGTCATATTTGCCGATACGGGTATACTTTTCAACGTGGTATGCAACGTGAAAAGCAAACGGCAGGCAAGACAGATAGATGTCAACGGAGCAATTATCATTTATAATAATTTTTTCCGTAAGTTCACCGTAAATATCGGTATTTTCTTTGTCGATATTTTCTGTTGCGTTCACTTTGTCAATAAAAGTCTGAATAGATTTTATCTGCTTATCGTTTGAGGAATTAATGTTAATGCTGTCGGATATTTCCCTCGTCAGCCGCTCAATTTCGGAGTTATAAAAATCCGTTTGTTTCCTCAAATCATCTTTGGAAATAAGACCCTCAAGCATTAAATCCACAGCCTTTATTTTCTTGTTTACAAAGCTGTTAATTTCCGCTTTTAAAGGTTCAATATCCTTTTTCTGAGCGGCTTTCTGCGACCTGCGAATATCTTCGAGCAGGGACTTTTTTATTTCCTCCCGTGAGGACTGCACACACTCGATAACCTGTTTCATACAAGCGTCAAGGACGTGCTGATTAATGCTTTTGTTCGGACAGCCCGCATTATCGCCGTTGCTGTCAGTTTTAACATTTTTGCCGAATTTCGTCCTGTTTGAACATACAAGACCTCGGCTGTACAGCTTTGTTCCGCCCGTAAGATAATAAGGCTTTCCGCAAACGCCGCAGAATACTTTCCCACTATGCCAATAAGAATTTGAGTGACGTTTTCCCTCCTTTGTTTTTTGTCCTCGGCGTTCAAGTTCAGCTTGTACGCCGTCCCAAACCTCTCGTGAAATAATCGGTTCGTGGTGATTTTTAATTGTAATCAGCGGCATATCGGGGTGATTGCCTTTGTTGGTTTCCGTTTTTCCCGTGAGATAATTTGTACAGCAGATTTTCCACTGGGTCAAATCTCCAACATATTTTTCGTTTCGGAGCATACGGATAATTGTTTGAGTACCCCAAAGCCTGCCCCTTAACGTGGAAATATTTCTTGCGTTAAGTTCCTGCGCGATTTTGGTACTGCCCTTGCCGTCATAAAGAAAACCGTGAAAAATCTCTTTTACAACTTCCGCTTCATTTTCCACAATAACCATTTTGCCGTCAACAAGTTCATAACCGTAAACTCTGCCCCGACCGAGGACAACACCATCCTCCATTTTTCGGCGCAAGCCCCATTTGGTGCGCTCGGAAATTTTATGACTTTCCTCCTGCGCTATGCTTGCCATAATTGTCACTTAATCATATAGTAACACCAAAAGCAGCCATAATTCGATATATAAACAGGACTGTTTCATAAACAGAAACAGCCCTGTTATAATTTTGCATACAGTTAAATCTCTAAATGATTTTCTTTTATAAATGTATCCACGGTCATTCTGTGTACTCCGAAAATTCTTGCAATTTCACATTTCGACACGTTTTGCTGCCTAAGTACCCTTATGGTTTCTTCTTTGCCC
This sequence comes from Ruminococcus sp., assembly GCA_023665505.1. Classification (GTDB taxonomy): domain Bacteria; phylum Bacillota; class Clostridia; order Oscillospirales; family Ruminococcaceae; genus RGIG8773. The sequence continues at coordinate 566 of JAMPDU010000156.1, read as the reverse complement.
GAAAGCTTGACGTGAGAAGATTTTCTGCCCTTCGGACGCCCCAAAACTACTCCTTCGGCACGTTTCCGCGCAAGCGCTTCTTTTGTACGCTGACTTATGAGATTTCTTTCAATTTCTGCCGATAAGCCAAAAGCAAATGCAAGCACCTTGCTTTGAATATCCTCGCCCAATCGGTAGTTATCCTTAATAGTCCATACCTTGCATTCCTTTGTCATACAGATATTCAGTATCTCCATAATCATAAAAAGGTTTCTGCCAAGGCGGGATAATTCCGCGCAGATAATCAAATCATCTTTCTTAACCTTGTTAAGCAGTTTGCCGAGTTGACGTTTGTCATAACTTTTCGTACCGCTTATTGTTTCCTCAATCCAACCGTCAATTTTGAAACCGTTTTGCTTAGCAAAATTTTCAATTTCAAATCTTTGGTTTTCAACCGTTTGCTTGTCAGAGCTTACTCTGATGTACCCGTAATTCATAGCGCATTTCTCCTTAAAAAATGATTATAAATAACGAGCGATTATTTTCAGCAGAATGCTGAGGAAAACCGTTTTGATAATTTTGCAAGT
>JAMPDU010000155.1 GCA_023665505.1 Ruminococcus sp. | reverse complement strand
AATGAGTTTTTATTGCATTTTCGTTGAATTTTGGGTTTATTTCGCAAAAGGTTGAATTTTGTGAAAAGGCAAATACCTTTTATATTATATCACTTTGTGTTATAATTCGGCAATTGCTTGATTTTGCAAAATGAAAGCAATTACATATATAATAGTACATTAAAAATGGAGGTTTTTATGAAAAGTAAAAAATTTTATCGGGTTATTTCTATTGTTATAATATTAATGTTTTGTTGTAACATGTTTTATCTGACGCCCAATTATATTGATGTTTATGGAGTTGATGAAACAAAAAAGGAAATAATTGGCTTTAATTGCGGAGCAAATCCTTGTGAAGCACTTTACTACGAATATAAGCCGGATAAAGCAACAGTTAAAAGTGAAATGCCGGATAGTTTATCCGTAACTTTTGCGGACGGAACTATAGGTAATGTGCCGGTATCGTGGGAATCAAGTGATTATAATTCAACAAGTTATTTTTATTATGCCTTTGACGCAACAATAGATTCTTCATATACTGTAAGTGACAGTATAAAAGATTCAATGCCGTACTGCGCTGTATTTCTTGCATCAAATGAGGAAAAAGCTCAAGAAAACACAGGTTTTTATGCAAATTATGAGGCACTTTCTTACGCAGCGGCACGTTCGGTTACAAGTTCGCCGAATGAAGAAAAGGTCTATCAGTATCTTAAATATACTTTAGGACTTAATGATGCTGCCTGCTGCGGAGTTTTGGCAAATATTCAAGCCGAATCGGGCTTTAATCCGAATGCAAGCGGGGACTCCGGTACAAGCTATGGTATATGCCAATGGCACAGCGGAAGATTTACGTCACTAAAAAATCACTGCTCAACATACGGGTACGATTGGACAACACTTGAGGGACAATTGGATTATTTGAAGACAGAATTACAGGGTTCCTACCGTGCAAGGGTATATGAGCCGCTTCTGCAAGTGAATAATACCGCAAATGGTGCAGCCGAAAGTGCCAAAATATGGCAGAAAAGTTTTGAGGTTTGTGCTCAATATTGCTGCAAAAAATGCGGAAGAGATATATCATACACGAATTTTTATTGCAGCAATTGCGGAATAACAACTGAAAATCCGCGTGACCGTTGGGCAGAACGTGTCAATCTTGCGAAAGATACATATTGGCGTGTATATGGAACTACTTCCCCCGACATAACCATAGCAGGCGAAGGAGCGTCCGGAACAATAACCTACGGAGATAAATTTGACGTATCGGGAATAGTATCATCGGGACTGCCGCTGACATCAGTAAAGCTCAACTTTTATGACGGAGTAGGAGAAGTAGTATGGGATTGGGAGATGAGTCCGCAAGGAAGCACAAATTTCAGTATTGCAACGTCAATAAATAACTTGCCTGTGGGAGTGCATAAATTAACGGTAACAGCGTCCAATGCTCAAAAAACGAACGTAATTCTTTTTGAAAAGACGTTTGCGGTATTGTCGCATGAAAATACATTGCCTGACGGAACATATAAGATAAGCAGTTCAAGAAATTCAACCTATCTTATGGGCGCAGCAGGCGGCAGCAGCGGCGATAATGTTAATTTGTATGTAGACAACACACAATCAGGAAATCCTAAAAATATATGGTATATACAAGGTGAAGGCGACGGATATTATCTCATCAGAAATTTTAAGTCCGGCTGTTATCTTGATGTAGCCAGCGGGTCATCTACAGACGGTACAAACGTAAGCCAATGGACATTGAACCGTGGCGTCGGTCAGCTCTGGCAAATACTGCCTGCTGGCGGCGGAACATACTGCCTTGTACCGAAATGTGCAACCGAAAGCTGTGCCGATGTAAACAGCGGAGACAGTTCAAACATTCAGATATACGGACTTCATTTAGGATATAATCAGCGTTTTGCTTTCACACAGACAGACGGCGGTTTAACGAAAGGCAATAAGATAAGTTTTAATACAAACGGCGGAACTTTGCCGGCAGCATCGGTTGCAAGCCATACTGTAAATGGTGTGAATAAAGCTATTGGCGCAGGTGAGTTGATAATATACAATACCCCCGGTCAGACTGTTACCCTGCCTAACACAAACTATGTTATGGCAAAGGTGGGTTCAAATGGACTGGTTAGTAGTCACAGTAAAGATATAGATATTGATAGTGACATAATACCGTCAGGTGGGTTCATAATTTTAGGGCATCGCAGCAGCGGCAATGACGGCGCTTCATTTTTAGAGCAAATTCGAACATTTGATTACATAGGATACAATAGTTCAACAAAAACAGCTTATGCATATAGAACCGAAAACGCTTATCTTGCAAACCACAAGTATGTGGAAAGCGGCTCTGTGTATGGCTCGCTGCCAACACCTATACGCACGGGGTATGACTTTGACGGCTGGTATACTTCCGCGTCGGGCGGAACGAAGATAACGAGCAGCAGTACCTACTCAACTAACACACTGTACGCGCATTGGAAAACAGCATCGGGTCTTGTGCCGATTAATTCTGTAACATTCCCCGATGACAATTTTCGCGCACATGTCGAGGGCATGGACCTTGATAAAAGCGGTTGGCTGACAGAACAAGAAATAAACAGCATATGGAGTATGTCGATAATAAACGAAGGGATTAAAGATTTAACAGGAATAGAATATTTTACAGCTTTGCAAACTTTGCGCTGCCAGCAAAACGAACTTACCAGTCTTGACTTAAGTCAAAACAAGAACTTGGTAATATTAAACTGTTCAGACAACAAGCTTGTGTCTCTTGATTTAAGCAATAACACAAAGTTAGGACCCGTTAGCTGTTCTAACAACAATTTAGTATGTGTGAATTTAAACAATACCCAAACAACTGCCACTTCATTTACCTGCAATTCAGATGAGGACCACAGTTTCAGTCTCGGCAGAGTAAAAAACAGCTATTCATTGTCTAATTTGGAGAAATATGGCTTTGACGTTTCAAAAGCGAGTAATTGGAAGGGCGCAACGTACAACTCTTCCACAAAATCTCTGGCAAACTTCACATCGTCTGAAATATCCTACGATTATGACTGCGGAAACGGTATAACGGTAACATTTTATCTTACTGCGTATCTTGATGAGAATATTGTGCAAATCAATTCCTCAACATTTCCGGACGCAAATTTCCGCAGCTATGTATTAGAAACAATTGATACCGATAAGGACGGCTGGCTGTCAAAATATGAAGCCACAAGCAATTCAATGTCGCTTGCAAACAAAGGAATTAAAGATTTGACCGGAATTGAATATTTCACGGTACAGTGGCTGTATTGCCAGAACAATGAGCTGACAAGCATTGACATCAGTAAAAATCAGACTTTGGCATTATTTAACTGTTCAAACAACAAGCTTGTATCTCTTGACTGCAGCAATAATCCCAATTTAGCGACTGTTATTCTTTCTAACAACAATTTAGTAAGCTTAAACGTAAGCAATACGAGAATAGGTGAATATTCTATCCTTACAGCAGAACAGGGAAACGGTTTCAACATAGGAAAGGTAACCGGAAGCTATTCATTGTCTAATTTGACAAAATATGGTTTTGTTTCCTCAAAGGCAAGCAACTGGAAAGGCGCGGTCTACAATTCAGCCTCAAATTCGCTTACAGATTTTACCTCAACTCAAATATCTTATGATTATGACTGCGGAAAGGGTTTAACGGCAACGTTTTATCTTGTTGCTGACAGTATTCCGAGCAGTGTGAAAATTGACATAAATTCAGCAAATTTCCCCGACAAAGTATTCAGAGATTATGTATTGGACAATATTGACGCGGACAAGGATTCACAGCTTTCTCAAGCTGAAATTGAAAGCACAACAAGTATTATCCTCGGAAGAGCACAGGATAACGGAGCAAAAAATCTCATCGGTATTGAATATTTTACCGAATTGGTTGAATTGGACTGCAGATTTAACGCACTCACATCTCTTGATGTAAGCAAAAACACGAAACTGCAAAGACTTTTCTGCGGCTCGAATAAGCTCAGCTCTCTTGATGTAGGGAAGAATACGGAGTTGACCTATTTGGACTGTATGGAAAACAATCTTACCTCGCTAAATGTCCGCCAAAACCAAAAGCTTGTGACGCTTGACTGCAACGATAACAAAATCAGTTCTCTTGATTTAACAAACAACGGAGAATTGGAAGTTTTGTACTGTTATCTGAACGAGCTCACAACGCTTGATGTCAGCCGGAACGCAAAGCTTAAATCTTTGAAGGCACATTCAAACTGTCTGACAAATCTTGACTTAAGCAATACGCAGATTACAAAGACTAATTTATCAAACAATAGATTTGAGATTGGCAGGGAAAGCTCATATGATTTGTCAAACCTTATGAAGTACGGTTTCAAGCCGGAGAATGCCTCAAATTGGCAGGGTGCGGTATGCAAGTCGAATACAATTGATTGCATTTCGGGTTCTGATGTCACATATGATTACGACTGCGGCAACGGTATAACCGCAACATTCATACTGTACAGAAATCCTGTATCGCTTAAGGATTCTTCAACCAACATAGGTGTATCCAGCGCTATTGGATTTGGGTATGATACAGCGTTTACCGCGTCGCCCAATCAGTTCAGCGTGAATTTGGGCAGCGGTTTGACGGCGATTAAGAGTTATGATACAAATCTTATCAAAACCGGCGATGATGAAACCTTTGTGGGAGAAGCGTCAGTATCAATTCCTGTTCCGACGGGATATGAACCTTCAAAGCTTAAAGTGTTCCGCAAGGAGGCGGACGGTTCGGTTACCGATGTGAAGGCAGTTTACAATTCTGTAACCAAAACTCTTGACTTTGACACGGATTCCTTTGGAACTTTCATTGTGGCTTTTTCGGGAGAAACAACTACGGGTGACCTCAATAACGACGGAAAAATTGACTTAAAAGACCTCGCCATTATGAAATATGTACTTTCCCAAGACGATGCGGGACAGTATGCTGACAGTGCCGATTTGAACGGTGACGGTAAGGTCGACTTGAAAGATTTGGCTGTTTTGAAGTATTATATTGCGGAAAATTAAATATTTGAAATAAGCTGCATTTGATTTATATCAAGTGCAGCTTTATCCTGAAAATAAAAAAATAACTGCCGTACCGTAAGGCACAGCAGTCAAAAAGGACTATTTAAAGGTACTGTAAGGCTTGATTTTCTCAGCAATAACAGCTTTTTCGCCGGTAGTGATAACGACAGCCTTGTCGCGGGGAATACACAAAACCTCATCGGGCGTCTTGAAAATTCTATTCCCAATGAAGTTAGCCGTTTCCAAATCCTGCGAACCAAGATAAATTATATGGTCGCAGTTATTGACAATTGTGGTAGCCTCGGCGTGAGAGTACATGCTCTCCAATTGCGTCATACTCTGCAAGATAAGGCTCACGGAGATGTCGCGTGAACGTATAGTTGAGATAATTTTATCGAAATCTTGAAGGGCTGATGAGGCAGCAAAGTCATCAATGATAATTCTGACAGGCACTTTCAATCGCCCGCCAGAGTTGGAATCCGCAAGTGAGCAGAGAATTTGCAAAGCCTGCGTGTAAAACACATTGATGAGATTATCAAACGTCCTGTCCGTGTCGCTGACATTGAGGAATAATGCCGTTTTCTCCGTCCCGAGCTTTGAAATATCAAAGCTTTTGGGATTTTCGAAAATGGTACGCGCCTCTTCAAAGTCAAACGGTTCAAGAGCGCGGTTTGCAAATTCCACAATACTCGACCACATTCTTTCTGCAATCATAGCACTGCACGTTTTTGCATACTTTTTTGCGGCGAAGGTGTTCGGGTGCGTTTCGACCCATTGGATAAACGAGAGCTTTCCATTGGGCTTTATGAACCTTGTGTGTAGCTCGCAAACTGATACCATATTCTGCTCTTCAGCGGGAAGTGTCTCGAGGCAAAATGCGATTAAAAACGCCAAATAACCGGCGGCAGCCTGTTCCCAAAATGGCTCTGTAACATCGAGCGTGGGAACAATATTATTGGCTAAAGTAAGCACGTCCTGTTCGCGGTATTTTCCGTTTTTGTAGCGGCGAATGCCTTTTAACGGGTTATAGCCACAGGATTTTTCGGGGTTCACCAAATCAAGCGTGTGAACCTTGTACCCCTTACTTTTCAGTTCTTTGGAGAACATTTTGCAAAGCTGACCTTTAGTGTCTGACACAACAATACTGCCGTCCAAATTCTGCAAATTGGGTACTACATACCCGCCTGTTTTGCCACAGCCGGACGAGCCAATTATGAGGTCATTATTGTTGAAACCGGTGACACGAGTATCGTTTGATACTCGTATTCCGGCAGCGAGAACTCTATCGTTTTTCATACATTGTCTCCTTTAAAAATGCCTGTTGCAAGCCCAAATTCGATTGCCTCATCAGCCGTGAAATAATGGTCCTCGGCAGTTATTTCATAGATTTCGTCAAGACTTTTCCCCGTCTTTTCGGAAATGATTTCTGCGAGCGTTTCACGGACTTTGTTCAGACTGTCAACGCCGCGCTGAATTTCGTGCGGTTTCTTTCCGCTGACATCAAGATGTCCGTAAGCAGGGTCGTGAATAAGTATTCTCGAATGCGGCAGCATTTCCCGCTTTTCCCCCGCGAGAAACAGTATTGCGCCCATACTTGACGCATCGCCAATACATACAGTTTTTAGCGGTGACTTCATAATTTTTATGTAGTCATAAACTGCAAGTCCGCTCATAACCTCGCCGCCCGGGCTGTTAATGTAAAGTGTGATTTCACCCAAATTCGAGCTGTCAAGATACATGAGTTGCTTGATAAGATTGTCCGCGCTGACCGCATTTACC
>JAMPDU010000154.1 GCA_023665505.1 Ruminococcus sp. | reverse complement strand
GCAAACTATTACAACCCCCAATAAGTACATTTACATAAGCGGTATCCCGCCCCCTCAAAATACACATTTTTACATATTACAAAAAATTTCATCAAGAAATTACAAATTATAGCAATACTGTAAAATAACGCCTTTTGTAGGGGCGGGGTTTACCCGACTGTGGTTGCTGAACAGCGGGACGGGAAACCCGTCCCCCACAGACTGGTTATTATTTTGTAGGATTGCTATAAAACAAGTTAAAACAAATTAAAACAAAAAGGAGCTAATCACAATGCAAGTTACAGATATTAAAATTAGAAAAGTTTTCGATGAGAAAATCTACGGCGGTACTTTGCGGGCGGTTATGTCAATAACCCTCGACGACTGCCTTGCAATTCACGACGTGAAAATAATACAGGGTTACGACAGACTTTTCGTAGGTATGCCAAGCAAAAAATATGACCATTACGGCTTTCGCGATGTAGTGCATCCTATCTCTCAGGACGTCCGTAAAAATCTCGAAAGGATAGTTCTCGAGGCTTACAATGACTATGTGGCTGAATTTCAACCGTAAAAGTTATAGCTGTTCCGCAGAAAATCTGCGGAACAGTATATTTTTACACAAATTAACAAAACGTATTTTTGGGATAAATAGACAAAATATATGTTCATATTTGTTGCTTTTAACAATTGACTTTTAAGAAAAGCCATTGTATAATGAAAATATGGCATAAGTATTATTCCTTTAAATTTTAATAATGCTGCAAATAACGTTTGCAGCCACGTTGCTCTTGTGTTGGTTAAAAAAGTACATAAAATAATTTCCTAAATCGGAATTTATTTGCATGTAAATTATACAAGCAATTTTATGTACTTCATAATTTCCTAACACATAATGTTTAATGTTTGCATTTCATTGCAAATAATGTTTGCTCTTGTGTTGGTTAAAAAGTACATAAAATAATTTTCCAAATTGGGATTTATTTGCCGGTAAATTATACACGCAATTTTATGTACTTCATAATTTCCTAACACATAATGTTTAATGTTTGCATTTTATTGCAAATAATGTTTGCACTCAACGACGGTCGCTATAAAGCCAAGATGAATTTTATGACAGAAGGGAGTGCTGACAATGGTTGAATTTGACGTTCCTAAAGACGTAATTGAAGACCTTTCGCGTATGTTTTTACCTGAAATCCAAGCCTTTTACGACAGCGACGAAGGTAAAGAATATTTTGCGAAATGGACAGCGGAACAGGAAAAACCAAAAATTCAGTACGATAATTAAAAACAAGCCCGCAGTCTATACTGTGGGCTTAAACTGGTTTATGAGATTTTTTCAAAATTTTCAAAAAAAGTATTGACATTTTCTTTTGTATAGCGTATAATGTATTTATACACTTAATGATAAGGAGGGATAATATGAAAATATTACCGGAAAGATTACGCGCTTTGCGTGAAAAGCTCAATATCTCGCAGGCTAAGCTTGCCGAGGAAATCGGCGTTTCGCAGGTAAGCGTGAACAGGTACGAAACAGGCAAAATAACTCCGCCTGCGGAAACTCTTTTATGGTATGCGGATAGGTTTGATGTTTCTTTGGACTACATTTTCGGTCGTACAGAAAAGCCTCAGGGCAAGATATACGAGTACAAGCCTAAGCCGCCTAAGTATGACCCGAGAATGAAAGAGTTTGTGGAAATGTGTTTCGACCCGAAATCACCCATAAGCGGCAGGCTCAAAGAGACAATTCTAAAAATGCTTGAAGACAGCAAGGAGGACTAAAAATGAATGCAGTAATTTACGTGCGTTATTCTTGCGATAATCAGCGCGAGGAGTCTATCGACGGACAGGTTCGGGACTGCCTTGCTTTCGCCGAGCGCAATGGGTACAATGTCATAAATACCTATGCCGACAAAGCGATTTCGGGCAAACGGGCAGACAACCGTCCCCAATTTCAGCAGATGATTACCGACAGCAAGCACCACCAATTTGACGCGGTTATTGTCTGGAAAATTGACCGTTTTTCACGCAATAAAAAAGAAAGTGTCATATACAAGGAAATATTGAAAAATAACGGCGTCAGCGTGCTTTCGGCAATGGAGCCTATCAATGACAGTCCAGAGGGCGCTCTTATGGACAGTATTCTTGAAGGGCTTTCGGAGTACTATGTATACTAATAACCAATTAAAAAGTGTACAAAAATTCAAGCAAAAATTTGCGTGTATGATTTTTGCGCAGAATTTTTGTCTACACTTTTAATTGGAGATTAGTATTAAGACCTTGCTCAGAAAATAAGCCGAGGTATGACCGAAAACGCACTTAACGGTAAATTCAACGGCGGCGCGATTACATACGGATATTTGATTGACAATAACAAGAATTTTCAGTTAAATCCCGCGACCGCGCCTATTGTTGAAGATGTTTTTAACCGTTATGCAGGCGGCGAAAGCATACGCAGCATTATTGAAGATTTGCACGGCAAGGGTATCAGCAATAACGGCAAGCCTTTTTCGTACCATTTCATAAATTGGATGCTGAATAATCGCCGTTATTTGGGCGAATATTCCTTTAAGGATACGCTAAATACTGCTGCAATCCCGCCTATTGTAACTAAAGAGCTGTTTGACAAGTGTCAAAAGAGACTTTCCGACAACAAACACAAGTCGGCGAGTTTCCGCAAAGTCAAAGAAAAATATTACCTAACGGGCAAAATTTTCTGCGGCTGCTGCGGAGATACGATGTCGGGAATCAGCGGAACAGGTAAAAACGAGATTTACCGTTACTATCAATGTATGACCTCGAAACGGCATCGCTGCGACAAAAAAATTGTCAAGAAAGATTTTGTTGAGAACATCGTGACGTCTGCTGTTATGGAAATTTTCAAAGATAAAAAACTGGTGAAACGTATTTGCAACACCTGTTATTCTCTTCAGAATACCGAAAGCGCAGAGCTGCCGGTTTTGAAACGCCAGTTAAAGCAAGTCAATAAGGAAATTGACAATGTTATGTCCGCAATTAAAAAGGGCATAATTACAAAATCTACCAAATCCACGCTTGAAAAGCTCGAACAGCAGCAAGAGGAGCTTGAAAGAGCTATTTCTATTGAGAAAATCAAGCGTCCGGTCCTCAGCAAGGAGCACATCGAGGCTTGGATTATGCGGTTTGCCAAGACCGACTTGACAAATGCCGAACAGAAACAGCGGCTTATTGACGTTTTTGTGAACAGCGTTCACGTCTATGAGGACAAAATGGTAGTTTTTCTCAATTATCGAGACGGTGAGAAGTGCGTTCAACTTTCCGACTTTGACGGGAAAATCAAAAAGCCGAACACTTCTGAACTGTGTTCGACTTTGGTTACGTTTGGTGACCCGTACGGGAATTGAAATGACACACCTGTTCTTTTTGATTTTCTCCAAAGTCCCGCAAGTCCCTATTTTACGCCATTTGCGGGCATATGGCTTCTCGTCTCTTAACGCAACTTTTAGTACGTTTTTGTAAAAATAATGGGCAAATAATGGGTCAAAAACCGAAACACTTTTTATGTTCAGCCGCCGAAAATTACCTCAGCGGTTGTATCATTTTTCGCTATGCTTTAAGCGCGATTTGTAAATAATTTACAAAAGCCCTGCGGCGTAATGACTTTAGTAACTGAATTTTTAAAATCGTCTGCGTTTCTTGTCACAATATAATCGGCTTGAACCGAAACAGCGCACTTATCTTGCAGGCAATCTTCAAAGTCCTTAAAATTATCCGTATCTATCGCGCTGATGACATCTTTGTGACTTGCACCTATCACCGTCAGAATGGTACAGATGTTTTTAAGCATTTTACGGCGTTCACTATCGGATTTCTTTCTCAATATAAACCAAATGTTGGGAATTGAATGGAAAGCCACATATCCTTGAACATCTTCCGAGGAACAAATTTCCATAACATTCCTTGAACTCTCGAAAAATCCGTTTCTTTCAGTCAGATAGTCAATGATAACGTTAGTATCAATCAATACTACCATACTTTTCGTACCTCGCTTCCGCAAGCTCCTTATCGGGGTCAAAGTCGGCAGGGAAACCGCCTCTCAATGTTTCCAAACTTTTAAAAGCTTCCATTTTCTCATTCTGGCTTGCTTTTCTTTCCTGCGGAACAAGCCTGTTTATTATGTCAAGAATAAATCTCGCGTCTGTATCGGACATAAGTGAGACACGATTAATCACTTGCTCTTGAATTTGCGACATAAACCTCCGCCCTTTCCTTTCGTATTACTATAATTTTATCACATAACGCCATCAAAGTCAATAGAAAAATAAAAAAATGCCCTTAATCTTCCATTATTTTGCAATGGAAGATTAAGGGCATTTTAAGTTAGTTTGTAATGTACAAGGCTGTGGTGATTTTAAAATAAAAGTCAGCAATAATTAATTTTGTTTCTTTTTAGATTTATTATTTTTATCTTTCTCAAAAAGCTCGCTAAGGTAAATACCGACTGCATTATCAACATTAGAAAAGAGAACATCATCGCATTTCAAATCATTTTCAACTTGCTTTTCCGTATCTTGCATTATTCTTATTATTGTACCAACAAATTCTTCCTTAGACAAACCTTTGGCTCGTCTCAAATCGGAAAAATCAGATAAATTTAATGGATAATTTTTATAAGAAATTTGAAACGGAATAGTTTTTTCTTTAATTTCCCCATTTTCCTCACAAATTACATTGTATAAAATGAAATCGCGAAATATACAATAGCATACATTAAGTACCAATTTTTCAAAACATTCCTCGTGATTACTAATTAAGGTTTCCAATAGATTTTTTAAATACCAAAAAAAGCGTATAAGTTTTCCATTGCCAAAAGTCATTGAATAGTAACACATTAATATATCTTGGATATCTACAAGTTTATTCATTAATTCAGTAAATTCTCCATCATTATCATTACTTATATTATGCAAATCTTCTGATACTTCATCCAATGTTTCAGAAAACATATTTACGTAATTTTCGTCAAATATTGGTTTAAAATCTTCGTCAGTCCCTTTTAAAATTTTAAACTGGTTAGGTTTTAAAGTAATAACACAATCAGCTATTTTAAAAAATGAGTTTTTTAGTGTTGGAAAAAATTTTTCCCGAAAGCAATCTGATTGACAATAATACTCATAATATATATTTAAAAAATCTGTTAATTGCTCAATATCTTTAAATTCATATATGTAGTCGAATTTAAATTTATTATCACCTACTATATTTATTGATATTGAATCGCATTTGCTATTAGTAACCGTTTCAAAAATCGTTTTTATATATGAATTAAATCCATTATATGTTGATATTGGCTTAAATTCCAGTTTCCCATCGTATTCTTGTGCATAGATAAACCTTATATTTGGAATTTCACCCTGCTCAGTTTTCATTATACTTTTGAAATTTTCTGTACCTGCATATGTATACAGCAAAGTATCAAGATATTTATTAACTTGATTATATATTGTAAAATCAGTATATTCACTTTCACAGGCATATTGGAAAAGTTGAACTACTTTAACAACCAAATCGCGTATAGAGTATAATGATAGAAATTCTCTTGTTCTCAAAGAATCTTCGAGCACATCTGTGATTTCCGGGTATTTATCTTCCTCAATTATTTCTTCAACTTTTTTTGCGGCAATATAAAAATTTTCCAAAAACAGCATTTCATCTGGAACGTTCTTTCTGTATATTGGATTTTTTTTATCTAATTCTTTTATGAACTTTAAAAGTTGAACGTGTTTTTCTCTAAAATTATAGTCACCCCACCCGTTATTTGACTTAAATCTTTTCAATGATTTTTCATTATCGAGTTCGTAATCTTTCAATAGTTTATGAAAATTCTCATTTGCTCTCTTATAAGCTTTTTTTTCGTCACTTACATTTTCGTAGCACTCACTAAATACCTCTCTAAGCATTTCATCTAAATTCATATTAATTTTTGCCAAGAAAATATTCTCGGCACTCCTTTCCCAAAATTTTGAAATAAAAAACCTTGCCTTATTATAACATATATCTACAATAAATGCAAGGATTTTTCATAAAAAATTTCAATTTCATCAAAAAATTCACAAAAAATAGGGACTATAGCCAAATAAGCAATAGTCCCATTTTTTACAACATCTGTTTTTCCCTCACAATCCCGTAAACATCATCAACATAATACCGACCGTCAAAGTAATTGAAAATAGCAGTACACCTAACCCCGCGATATTCCGCAAGATAAAGGTTGTCACCGATACTGCGAATAATCTCGGCTTTGCCCAAAACATTGCGGTCATTAGCCATATCTTTCAAACTGTGAATGTACGCCTCAACCGTCATTAAATCCCTCCTCCACAAGTTTTTCAAGTTCTTTGCTGTACTCAATTATCCGCTCCGCAATGGAATCCGAATAGGCGCACATATTGGGCAGGCACAAAAATTCCTCGGTGCTGTATCGAATTTTTTCGATTATCTCACCGATTTTGCAGTCGTTTTTCATAATTCCACCTCGTCCGCTTCAACCGCCGCAAATTCCACATTGCAGAAATTCTCGCAGTCCAGCACATACTCGCTGTTCCGCCATTTGTCGGAAACAATCCGCTCCGCCTCATCGCGGCAGTTCGCTTCAACAATCACATTCATTTTAGAAATCTCGGTAATCGTGACCTTGTAAGTATCGGGTTTCTCGTCAACGTCGCGGCAGTAAAAGTCCCGCAAAGCAACTTCGTGCTTTGACGTGTAGTGTCCCCAGTAAACCGAAATTTCATCATCAAAATGAAACTGCCAAGTCACATAAACTCCGCGGTCGTTCTTGCCGAGGGCAATCCCGTAACTGTCGGAATTATCGTTTTTCCGCCGAGCCTTTTCAATTGAGAAACCGCAAATTGACGTCCCAATAATTTTTTCAAGGTCGCTTTTTGTAATTTTCCGCATACTCAACCCGCCTTCTGCAATTCTCTGTTTACGTCCGAAGCGTTCACAAGCTCCATAAATTTTTCACCGAATTTACGGGCATTTTCCGCTTCTTCCGCGCTTA
>JAMPDU010000153.1 GCA_023665505.1 Ruminococcus sp. | reverse complement strand
AGTTTGGATTTGATTTCCGCTTGCTCGCTTTCATACGCCGCAAGCATTTCCAAATACCGCTCCTCGGAAATTTTTCCGTCTACTCTGTCCTCAAAAAGCCGGTGAATTATTTTGTTGAGACTTGCCGTTCTTGATTTCATTTTTTCGGTTTCCTTAACAAGTTTCTTCATTTCGCTTTTGTTGTCAACGTCCGCTTTTTGACGTAACTTTTCGGCAAATTGCTTTTTGTCGAATTTAGCGGCGGACGTTATTTCACGAAGATCTTTCAAAACAATTTCGTACAGATTTTCCTGCGATATGCTGTGAATACTGCAATCGGTTATTTTCTTGGCATATCCGCTGCACAAATAATTGTCTTTTTTATTCTTGACGCGCCTTATGTACAGCTTGTTCCCACAATTGGCGCAAACAACATAACCTTGAAACAAATCGGGTTCTCTTTCAATCGGAACACGTCTGCCTTTTTCAAGCAGTGCCTGCACTTTATTCCACACGTCCTCGGAAACTATCGGCTCGTTTACACCTTTGAAAACAAGCTGTTTTTCTTTTGGATTTTTAAATGTTTTGTGTAGGATTTTTACAATTTAACGTTTATAATGATATTATAAATATTAATTAAATATATAAAGGAGTGTTGTATATTTGAGTAAAAATAAATTAACACAAAAAGAGGTTCTTGAATACATAAAGCAAATTGATTACAAACAATATTCAGAAATTGTAAAAGAATATGCCGCTCATACCAGCAGAGATTACAATGAAGAGATGAGAAAACTTGCATCGTCAGATCTGCAGGATAAATTGGCCGCTTTAAACATCAATGATTGTTGTCCAAAATGTTTTAGCGGCAATAATGTTATAAAAAGCGGCGTTCGTAACGAAATACAGTATTACAAATGTAAAAAATGCGGCAAGTATTTCACCCGATTTTATGGAACGATATTAGATAAATCACATTATCATTGGGATATTTGGGTTCAGATGATGTTTATGGTTCTCAATGACCTATCAATGCCGGCAATGGAAACTATATTAAGAAATGATTTCGGATTATCAAAAATTAATTTGAGAACTATATGGCTTATGCGTATGAAAATTATTCACGCTATTGCCAAACTTAATGTTGTGCAATTGTCTGGCGTAATTCAGATAGATGAGACATTTATACGTGAAACTCAAAAGGGTTCAAGACATCTTAAATCTTTATTGGTTGACGAGGAAAGAGAGCCACGCGCAAACGGCGAATCGTCAAAACTTGGAATTATGGGACCAGAATTTGCAAATGTTATTAACTGCTATCGACAATGATGGATATTGTATTTGCAAAGTGGCTTCTCTTGGTAAAACAGATGATAAAAGATTTGAAGAGTTGTTTGATGAATATATAAAAGACGCATCTTTTATCTGCACCGATGCAAATAAATTATATAAACGATATTGTAATAAGCGTAAAATACCCCATTATGTAAAGCCTTCAAATTATCAGAAAACGCTTGAAATGAACGGCTATGAAGATAAATCAAATACAATGCTTAGTCCTGCAGAATTATTGAAATGGAATAACTCCATAATAAAATCCTCATATGAAAAGCACCAAATAGATTACATTGACAACGTCGGTACATTATCATATGATGAATTTAAAAAAATAAAAAATAACAATAATCTGTCACTTTCGCGAGTAAATGAACTGCATTCGGATATAAAGCTGTTTATCGAAAAAACAAAAACTAATGTATCAACAAAATATCTTGCCGATTATATGGGATATTTCAGTTTTATAAGGAATTGGCGGGTTGCCAACGGACATTATCCCAAATCCAAATTTGAAGCTCATTCAGATATTAAAAGGCGGTGTATATTATTCGTCTGAATTAGCAAAGTCTCAGGAAATTGAATGTCCCATTGTTACTCATCAATATGTAACAAAATTAAAAAATGCCACTAAGCTTATAAGATATGCTCAAAAAGATAATTGCATTAAATTTGGCTCTGAAGACGGTATGGACTCATTTGACCTTAATAAATACTTAAGAGAATTGTCAATATACAGAGTAAAAGATATTGCTCAAAAGTGTAAAATAGCTCAGTATAAAGATTTAAAAAAGACCGCGCTTATTAAGCAGATTTTAAAAAACGAAGATGCAGAATTAATTATTTACAAAGACATTCTTGACCATAGGGAATATCTTAGAGATGAGGAGGACGAGGTTAAGAAATAAAGTTTTTAAAAAAATGTAGTAACCATAATAAAAGGCGAACCTAAAAAATATTTGGTTCGCCTTTTATGATTTAGTAACGGTATTTTGCTGTGAAATATTGTTAATAATTAATATTATATCCTTTCATCAGCGCAAGCCATTTTGTCAGTATTTAATCAGCTTAATCCCGAAAGTGAACGCATTACCAAATCTACGTCCTTGTTTTCAAGCTCCTGTATAATGTGCAGATATGTTTTCTGAGTGGTCGTCATACTTGCGTGTCCCAGCCTGCGAGCTACGCTTGCTATGGACACCCCTGCGAAAAGCAGAATTGAAGCGTGTGTATGACGTAATCCGTGAACAGAAATTACAGGAATTTTCAGTGCGGTGCAATGTCTGCTCAATATGTCGTTTACCGTGTAATTATATACCTTTCCCCTCACAAAGATAGGTTCATCTTCGGGAAGCTCTTTTGTAAGCTCGGAAAAGCGAATTACGGTTTGCCAGTCAATCTGAATTTTTCTGACTGATGACTTATTTTTCGTGGGCGAAAAGCCGCCGTCTCCCTTATAATCCCATGTTTTGCTTATAGAAAGCAACTGATGAGCAAAATCGAAATCCCTCGGTGTCAAAGCTAACGCTTCCGAAAAACGCATTCCCGTTTTGGCGATAAGGAATATAAACCAAGCCCAGTTTACTTCCGATTTCAGCTCAAGATTGCTCAAAAGGGTGTGCAGTTCAAACTGGTTGAGGTATTTAATTTTCTTTTCGGAAGGAGTTTTTCCCTTGATAATCGCTTTGCGCGTCGGGTCGCGTTCAATAAAGCCCTCGTCAACCGCGTCAAGAATTGCGCCTTTGAGCTGATGATGAAAATCCATAGTTGTCTGCCGTTCGTGATAAACGGCGTAATCGTTGAGTATTTGCTGGTAAGCAATACGGGTAAGGTCGCGGAGCATAAGGTTGGGAACAAGCTTTACAAGCCACGCGTGGGTTATATGGTATTTGTCCATAGTCACCTTGCGGATTGCCCCCCTCCTTATACACCGTTATCCACCTTTTGTAGTAGTCGCAGAATAAATCTGTGCTTTTTACTTCATCTAACATTGTAAAAATCCTCCTTTTTTTAGTTTAAACGGCTTACGCTGATGAAGGGTGTCCGCTAATGGATGAATCATATAACAGAAATTTCGGTCTTGAGGGGGAACTTTTGAAACTGGCTATTGTTTTGCACAAGGAATATGCAGTGTAAAACGGCTACCGCGAATTAAAATTTTATGACGGCATACCGAATTTGCTTGATAAGTTTCGTTCGTTGGAAGTATATACTGCAGTTGCAACATTAAAAGCGCAGATTACCGCGGATAAAATTCTTGCGGAATTTAAATTTGATATTGCAGTCGGCGCAAAATTAAGCAGATCTATAACAAAGACTCAAATGCTTAAATACTGCATAAAAACGCTGAACGTTAAAAAGTTGGAAACCGTTCTAATCGGTGACAGTAAATATGACGTTTTAGATGCAAAACAGACATGCGGTTAATTACGGATTCGGCTTTAAATCCGATGCCGACGTTTTGGAGTATCCGCATATTGCTGCGTGCGGTAATGCAAAACAGATTGAAAAAGCCTTAAATATATGATTTTGCACAAAAATTATATAAAAATTTTATGCAATTATCCAAACATATCAAAAAATAAATTTTATGAAGTACACTTCATTTTCAATTGATAAAATTTGTTGTAAAATTATAGCATAATATGTCGAAAGGTGGCAGTTTGCTATGAAAGAAATTTATAAAACCATTTTTAAACAGCATTTCCGTTATTCATTGCTGCAAATGCGTAATGAAAAGAATTTAACGCAGAGCCAAATGGCAGAAAAGCTGAATATAAGCGGCAGAGCTTACGCTGATTTGGAAAGCGGTAAATCCTGCTGCAGTACGATTACATTCATTCTTTTTTTGAATTTATGCGATGATTACAGCGATTTTATCAAGGATATAAACAAAAGCTTTGAGGAAATTTATGCGGTCGTCCCTTGAAATTTATCTTTGGAGGAATTAAAAGCCGCGGTTAATTACCGTACTCCAATGTGCATTACAAAAACACAGCTTTTACAAAACGGAGATGCTTTTCCGATTTGCCCAAAATGTCACAGGTTCATAGAACGCGAATATACAAAATTCTGCGATTGCTGCGGGCAGGCTTTGTGTTGGAAAGGATATAGCCGTTCCTGTATTATTAAATAATTATTTTTAATTTTTTGTACTTTTCTGAAATAGTGATGTATAATCGTATCAAATCAAGATTTACTAAATTAGGATTAGATATTTGAGATGATATTATGTTCATTGGCAGAAAGCGGAATTGCAGCTTTTTGAAAAATTTTTAAAGGAAAATATTCCTGCGGCAAGTTATATAAAAGGATTTTCGTATTGGAAACGGCTTTGAAAAGTATCCTCGCCCTGCTTTACGGTAGCAAGAAAAAGCTGCTGATAATTGATGAATTTCCGTCTATTCTGTAAAACGTATGAAACGAGATTTTAAAAGACAAAAATGTAATGCTTGTGCTTTGCGGAAGTGCCATGAGTAGGAACTGCTTGCAGAAAAAATTTGCTGTACGGTCGCGCTAACGGTATTTACAAAATGAAGTCTATGGTTTTTTATAACGCGATGCAGGTTTTTCGGATATAGCCGATTATCTTAATGAACTTATTGCAGAAGATGTAGTCATTTTGGATGGTGGAAACAGGAACAGGAAATATAAACTGAAAATTTGAATGTTCTAATAAGAAAAACAAGGACTGATTCAGTAAAAATCAGTCCTTGCAATATACATGTGAAAGTGCAAATGCTTATTTACGGCATTATATTTCTATTTTGCTCCGTAAAAACCGTTGTTTCCACAGAAAGCTTGAAACGCTGCGTGCAATATTGGAACTTTTTGTTCATGTCCATAATGTTTTCGATATTGCCAAAATGAATTACAGCCAAAACTGCTCTTTTAATTCTCGTAAAATTTATTTTTCTCTTTTTGATTTCTTATAATATGCGTGTTGTGGGAACCGCACAAAATTATGCAAACAGTTTGCAGCGGTTATGATGCTGCAAATATGCGTAGTAAACGACATCAAAAAGTATGCAAAAATGATGCATATTTTGCACAGTTGATATTTTTAAAGAAATTACTATTTTGATGATTGATGTAATTTTTTGAAATATACCGAAATACGTGATTTAAAAGAATGTCCTGTGAGCGAGCGCAACGGTACGTATAGCAGCAAATGCGCCAAAAAGGGAATTGTAATTGACGGCAAATATTTGATTACAAAATATTTTCAAGACGCGTTTAAGTATATCGGCAGCGGTATATATTGGATGCTCGGGATCAAAAACGGCAGGTTAGTTGTAACCTGCAAAGATTTTTTCAAAAGATAGGGAATGATACAATTTCCGTTATCGAAAATAAAATGAACGATATAAGTAGTTTTATTAACGGTATTATCGAAAAATGCAATGATTTGGATATTTGCTCCGATATGAGAAAACGATTTTATATGCGGTTTATAGAAATTATGCTTGGATGGTTTCTTTTGCCTGTTTTGAATTTGCAATATAAAAATGATTTTTAAAAATAGATTAATAAATTACTTCTGCCATTCCCATTCCCGACCGAAGAATTTTAGGCGTTCCATTTCCTGTTCCATAAGGTCAAGCTCAAATTTAAGTATAGGGTAAACCTTTGCCTTGGTTTTCTAATTAAACACAGCACGATTTCACATGTTGTATAAAACCATTTCTAATGTCAGAACTGAACACCGTATACATATATAAATTATGGTTTTGACACAATTTATATATTGACATTTTGAAACAATTATGATACAATAATAAAAAATTAATTGGAGATGATTACTATGTCAACATTAAATTCATATATCTGCAAAAATTGTGGAACAATGCGTTATTGTACAGAACAAGAAATTCAAAATAAATCCTGTCAATGTAATTACGAAGATTTTATTCCTTTAAATATAAACCCTGTGGAATATGATAAATTAACTGAAACTGAAAAAGTGATATTAATTAAAAAGTCACTTAACTTAAATGATGAAGAATATGAACAACAAAAAGAAAAATGGTATATTGTACAAGAACCAATTAGACAAAAAGAGGAAGAAAAAAGAAGAAAGTGGATTGAAGAAAAAGAGAAAAGCAAAGTTCATTGTCCCTACTGCAACTCTACAAATATTGCTAAAATTGGTACTTTAAAACGCGCCGTTTCTGTCGGGGTGTTTCGTTTGACAAGCAAGAAGATAGGCAAGCAGTGGCACTGTAACCATTGTAAGAGCGATTTTTGATTGTGTCGTTATGTAAATATATAAAGCGTGTAATTGTCAATGCTTTTATAAATAGCAAGAAATTAATTGATCTTATATATTTATATTAAATTATGAATATATAAGGTCAATTTTATGATTTACAGCAACATCAACAAATAATAACCATATTGACACGGTTTCTGCGTCCACGGAAGTAAATGTCCCCACAAAATTTGTACAAATACAAATTTTATCGGAATATGATTACACAAATAATCACAACGACCTTGAAAATTGATTTTTTAGTCATATTATCAGCGTTTGGCGTGGTGCAGAATGCTTTTGAACATATTGAACGGACGCTTGACGTTCTCCATTAAAATGGGATTTTCAATGTCGCTCATATACGCTTGATACTGATAAAAGCTATGCACCGTACTGAGTATGCGGTTGATTGTGGTATTGGTTCTTGCGCTTTCCTTAGAAAGTTCCTCTTAGTGAACCCCGCACAAACCCCGTATTTAAGCCATTTAAAAAATGGCGAAAAATACAAACCAA
>JAMPDU010000152.1 GCA_023665505.1 Ruminococcus sp. | reverse complement strand
GCAAAAATCCGCAGGAATACGTGGGTATTTCAAGGATTTTTAACGCAGTCAGCGGTAAAAGATTGCCGAAAAGACGTGCGTGCATCTTGTGAAAATAGGTTCTTAGTCTTTGTACAATATTATAACACAGTCCGACCTTTTTTGCAAGGGTTTTGCGAACATCTTTTTTGCGCGGACAAAATTAACAAAAAATTTACATTTGCACCCGCAACAAGCCGTACGGCGGTTTCTATAAATATATAAAGAATTTTTAGCGTTTGCCGACAAATACTAAAATCAGGTGTTTTTATGAGAAAAAAGTTTTTATTTTTTTTAGTATTATATAGCATAGTCTCCGCCTATGTTTCCTCGCTTTTTTATATCGAGGGGCTTGCCTACGCGCCCCCCGCAGCCGAAAGGTGCGACCTTGGTTCAATCGTTGGAAAAAGTACCCTTGACGAGGAGGATTACGCTGTAATATACAGTCAGACTGGACTGGGGAAGTCCGCTGTGCAGTCCTTGGAAAGCCTTGATATGCTTTACGGGTATCAGGAGAGCTATTTCGGGGAGATTGAGTATAGGTGCAAGGCTAATTCCCCCATTTCTTGGGAGGAAAGGGTGCGGGACGGCAATATTCTGCTTGCGCCGCTGGAGGACGGGGATATACTTGTGACCAACGCCTCACACGTTTTAAGCTGGAGGAACGGTCACGCCGCCATTGTCACAAACGCCGCCGAGGGCGCGACCCTTGAGGCGGTGGTTATCGGGAAAAATACCAAACCGCAGAACGTTTCCAAATGGGCGTTGTACCCGAATTTCACGGTACTGCGGCTAAAGGGGGCAAGCAGGGAGGAACGGGCGGAAATTGCCGAAACCGCCGCGGAGTACCTGAACGACGTGCCGTACAACGTTTTTATCGGGCTGTACCCTATGAAGTACAGCAGCGTTTCCGCCGTCAGCGGAACTCAGTGCGCCCACCTTGTGTGGCTTGCCTACGCGGCGCACGGTTACGACATTGACGGCGACGGCGGGCTTATCGTCACCCCTCGGGACATTGCGGAAAGCGACCTGTTCGAGGTGGTGCAGGTTTATGGGAGGTAGGCGGCAAACCGAAAAAAAGTCCCGACTTTTTAATCGGGACGAAAAATCATCGTGAAAAAATATGGTATTTCTGCGGCAGCTCGGGGTCTGTTTGCAGGAGGGACAGCATGCGCCTTGCCGCGCCCGACGGAGTATTCGTACCCGATTCCCAAGCCTCAACGGTTTTGACGGAAACTCCCATAACGGCGGCAAAAATACCCTGCGTCATATCAAGTGACAGGCGGATATTTTTAATTTCCGCGCTTTCCATTTCGGGCAGCGGGGCAACCGTTACATCGGAAGTTCTCAGCTTTACATTCCCTTTTTTATATTCAATCGCCTCGTTAAGCCCCTGAACAATATCCTCGTAAAAGCTCATGGCAATTCTCCTTTCAAAGTTTTTTCAGATTTTCAATCAATTTTTTGATATTATTCCGTTCCTCTTTTGTAAGGTTCGTCTTTTCGTTCTTTGCATAGACCGCAATCAAATATATTTCCTTGTCAACCGCAAAATCGACATACGCAACCCGCGCACTTCCGCTTTTTCCGCGGTTTTCAAAGGCAAAGCGTATCTTACGCAAACCGCCGGTACCTTGAACAACGTCTCCCGCTTTGGGATTTTGCAGAATTTCCTGTTGAAGACGTCTTAAATCTTCATCTGTAAGTCCGATTTTCTCCCATTGTTTTTCAAACGCGGAAAGCATTACAAAACGTCTTGTCAATTATTTTCCCTCCCTACAAATATTATACCCTATTAAGTAGGGTTTGTCAATATTAATTTTACGGTAAGCAATGTTCCCGCATATATATTGCTAAAATTATACAAATATTTTAAGAATTTGTTTAATTATTAATTATTCATTATTAATTTTTAATTAAAATGTGTTGGTTTGCTGAAAAATATAAAAATACTTTGACAAAACATATTATTTGTGATATAATGAAAATGAATATGTGCGGAATATCACACATATGGTAAAAAATGTTAAAAATAACGCTTTCCCGCGTTTGTCCGAAAGAGGTGGCTGCGCCTTGGCAAATATTCTGAAAAATTTGATTAAAATTCTGTCCGACAATTTAAAGCTGATTTTAACCGGTATGATCTCTATACTGATGATACTGTCGGCGGCGGTGGTCGTCAGCTTGTATTTCGGCGGCGATACCACGCGGCAGCTTATCGTTACCGAAATAACCGGCAGCGCGTTCTTTACGAGAGACGGAAGACGTATTCCGGTCAGCAAAAATACACGGCTCAAAAGCGGCGATATTCTCGAAACCGCGGACGGCGCTACCGTGCGTATTTCAATCGACGACGACAAATTCGTTTTCGCCGAACCGAACACGTCCATGTACATATACTGCACGGATATTGCCTCAAAGGGCGATATTGCGGTGAACCTAAGCCGCGGCTCGGTTATATGCGAGATAAACAAGGAGCTGGGGAAAAAATCCTCGTTCGTGCTTAAAACGCCCAACAGCTCCGCAACGGTAACGGGTACGGTTTTCCGCGCCAAATTCGACGTTAAGAATAATTTTATGGACTACAGCAACGTTATGGTGACCGAATACCAGAATTTCGACGGAACTGTCAACCTGCAGCTTTACGACAGCAAGGGCGAGCCTTTCGAGCTGCCCATGGTTTTGGTGGAGCGTACCTCCGCACAGATGATAACTTCGGAAGACGTATGCAAGTACGGCTATCTGAACTACGACATCAGCTTGATTTCCCTGAATCAGACAACCCTGCACGAGATACTGCGGGCGCAGAACGCAAAGGAGATCGGGTTCTCTCCCGAGGAAATAAACCTTGCGTACAAATCCGCGGTGGAGGAAAGCAGACGGCTGGAAACAATGACGGACACAACCGTCATGCCGACCGAGGAAACTACGGTTACTACAACGACCACAACCGCTGCGCCTACAGAGACGGAAACCTCTCCCTCCGAGACAACCGTTCCCGAGGAAACCACCTACGGCACTTTGCGGTCAACCCAAAGGACGTATGAGTACACCACTTACTCGGGTGTAAAGTGGTGGGAATTTACGGGAAACACCAACTTCGACACGGCGGGCTTTGAGGACTGGTTCGACCCCGACGCGGAGGACGAAAACGGACCTGTTTCGGCAGTGCCCTCCCAGGCGGTACAAAATGAAAGGAGCGAAACCGTTCAAATAAATTAATTAGTTATTTAAGGTTTCAAAGCGTATGAAAGATTTTTTAAAGAACTTTAAAATTCCCCTTATTTTAGGCGGCTGCGCGCTTATCGCGGTCGTTGCCACGCTGATTATCGTTACGGGCGGTTTCGGCGGCGGTTACGGACTTTACATAACGGGCGCGTACGGCAGCGTCAGCGTCACAAGCGCGGACGTCAGCGAGGCTGCGGCAAGCGGCGCTGCACTTAAAGAGGGCGACGTTGTTACTATCGGCGAGGATTCCTACTGCTCGATAGCTTATCAGGGAAAGAAAAATTCCCCCAACAACAGCTTTATCCTCGGCGAAAATTCCCAGATAGTAATTTCAAACGCATTCGACGGCAAGAAGGACGGCGAGCTTTTCCTGCGGTGCGGCACGCTTATCGGCAGTTTCAACGAGGACGACAAGTCATCAATAAACGTCAGAACCGCCGATTCGATGATTACGCTTGAAAAAAGCGTGGCGAAGATTTCTTACTACACAAACGAATTTATGTCCTACACCGACATTTACACGATTATGGGGCAGAATTACATACAGCTCTACGACAGCGCGGGAAACCCGGTCAACGAGGCGGAGCCCCAGTCTTTCGCGAGGTGGAATCAGCCCGCTTGGGGACGGGTTATTGTCTCGGACGACGGTCCGCTGTTTGACTCGCTTAACCTTAAGCTCAGCATTAACGACCTTTCGGTTTTCGATTTGAAACAGTTTCTTACGATTTCCGCGTTAATCGGCGAGGATTTCCCGTATACAGCCGAAGAGATGAGAGCAGTTTATGAGGAAAAGGGCGGAGACGAGCTGACCGCGCCCCCTGTTACGGACGCCCCAACCGAGGTTACAGAGCCTACGGAAACCTCCGTATCGGTTCAGACCGCGGAGCCTATAGAAACCACTCCCCCGCCGACGGAAACCACCCTCCCCGGTCAGACGACGGCAAGACCTTGGTCTCAGACACAACAACAGCAGCAGACAACCTCCGCGCCGCCGGTAACAACCGTTCCCACGGAAACCGCGCCGACGGAAAATACTTCCGAAAACACGGATCTGCTGCCGCCGGACGACGATATCCCGAATGATTCGGTGCATTACGTTACCGTTATTATCAACGGCGATGAAACCATTCAGGAAGTCGCTCACGGTGAAAACGCCGTCAAACCCGCAGACCCCGTTATCGAGGGACTTACCTTTGTCGGCTGGGACGGCTCTTTTGAAAACATTACTCAAGATATAGTCATTACCGCCATATTCCAACAGGGCGGCGGTACGGGTACGACCCACACCGTTACCGTTGTTATAAACGGGCGTTCCAATACAATTGCCGTTGAGCACGGTCAATCCGCGAACCTCCCTTCCGACGTGAATGTTGAGGGGTACGTCTTTAAAGGCTGGGACAAGGATTTCAGCAGCATTACTCAAGATGTGACAATTACCGCAATTCTTGAACCGATAAATCAGGCGCACATAGTTACGTTCATTATAAACGGTCAGAGCTACCCCGTGCAGGTTGAGCACGGCGGCACGGCAGTTCCACCGTACATTCCCGATAACAGCACCGGCTTTATCGGCTGGGACAAAACCCTGACAAACATTACCGCCGACACCACCGTTACGGCAGTGTTCGCGGCGGCGGCAAGCCACACGGTTACTTTTATGATTGACGGACGTTCCTACGCGGTGACGGTTGAGGACGGCGCGACGGTTGAACCGCCGTTCCAGCCCACTACCGATTCCTCGGGCACGCTTTACTTCAGAGGCTGGGACAAGGAATTGTCAAACATTAAAAGCGACACTATTATTACGGCTATATTTGCGTGAAAAATGGAAAAATTTTACGGTACTTAATTAGACAGGCAAACCGGTCAGTGCTTTCTCTAAAGCATTGACCGGTTTTTTATCCATGTATTTCACCCCCAAAAATTGCATTTTGCGTTTTTTCCGTTGATTTATTTTGAAACGCGGTGTATACTTAATACATCAGCTGAAACAAAATGAAATGAATGGAGATTTTAAAAATGGGAGTTATTTTATTTGCGGTTTTTGCAATTGCGGAAATCGCGCTTACGGCGCTTAGTCTCACAAAATACAGAAGTCTTTGGCGCAGAAACAGATTATTTTTCTGCATTGCCGAGTTTGCACTTATGCTGCTTGTAATTCTTATGCCCGTAACGGGGACAAAATGGAGATTTACAGCATGTCTCGTTATTCTCGGGATACGCCTTGCCATATTTGGCTGTACATATCTTATAAGCCTCGTCAAGGAGAAAAAAGATAAAACTACCGCGGGAATTATTGTCAGTACCGTTATGAGCGTTATCGTTATCTGCTTTTCGCTTGTACCCGCTTTCGTTTTCACGGACTATGACGGACTTGAAACAACCGGTCCTTACGAGGTTAAGGAAACGCAGGCGATACTTATCGACGGCAGCAGGCTTGAAAAGTACGAGGAGGACGGCTCTAACCGCGAGATACCCGTCCACATCTACTATCCCGAGGGCGGTACGGGGGAATACCCTTTGGTGCTGTTCGCACACGGCTCTTTCGGCTATTATCAAAGCAATTATTCGCTGTACGCCGAACTCGTCAGCAACGGCTACGTTGTGGCAAGCATTGACCACCCTTACTATGCTTTCTTTACGACGGACACGTCCGGCAAGACCATTACCGTTGACTTCGATTTTATGCAGACCGCCGTCAATATGCAGTACAGCTCCGATTTTACCGAAACCGAGGAGGACTTTAACACCACCTGCGAGTGGATGTCGATACGCACGGCGGACGAGAATTTCGTGCTGGACAAAATAAAAGCCGCCAAAAGCTCGGGTACGCTCGATACGGCTTGGTACACGGAAAGCGAGGACGCTAAGGCGGAAATCCTCAAAGCCCTTGAAATGACGGACACGGGAAAAATCGGTCTTACAGGGCATTCCATAGGCGGCGCGGCGGCGGTGCAGCTGGGCAGAGAGCGGGACGACGTCACCGCCGTAATCGACATTGACGGAACGATGCTTGGGGAGGAAATTTCCTTTAACGACGGAATTATCGGATATAATCCCGAGCCGTACCCAATACCCGTGCTTTCTCTTGACAACGCGAACCATTGGCAGTCCTACACGGGCGAAAGAGAGCAGGACTATGTAAACAAGTACATGCTTGACAACGCCGTTGACGCCAGAGAGGCGCATTTCGACGGCTCGGAGCATATGGATTTTACGGACTTGCCCCTTTTCGCTCCCCCGCTGGCGAAATTGCTGGGAACGGGCGAGGTTGACCCCTCCGAGTTTATTCCCGAAATTAACGGTATCATTCTCAATTATTTTGATTATTACCTGAAAGGAGAGGGCGAACCGACCGTTGCCCCATGGAACAGTTGACAGTGTACAGTTGACAGTTGACGGTTGATAGTGTATAATTAATAGTATGTAGGGCGGGGGCTCTGCTCCCGCCTTTTGAACGAATTTATACGCATTAGGCGTGAGCAAGCCTGTATTGGCACGCCCCCGCCCTACAGATGCGCAGGATTGCTGTAAACTGTCAACGGTAGGTTTTATATAATGAACATAAATATTTTTGAAATAAAAAAAGAGGAAAAAGAACGGCTGGAAATTTACTGCCATAAGATAAACAACGAGATAACGGAAATAGTCCGCTTTGTCAAATCAAGGCAGGGACAGCTTACGGGGGTTATCGAGGGGGCGCAGTATGAAGTCCCCGTGTCGGACGTGTTCTATATCGAGGGCGTGGACAACAAGGTATTTATTTACAGCGAAAAGCAGGTGTACGAAACACGTCAAAAGCTGTACGAGCTGGAGGAGGCTTTAGGGGAAAAGCATTTTTTGAGGGTGTCGAA
>JAMPDU010000151.1 GCA_023665505.1 Ruminococcus sp. | reverse complement strand
TAATATGAAAATTCAATTTTATTATGTAGATGATAAATACATAGACTTTTTAAAGAAATATGAACAAAATATCAGAAATTTCACTTGTGTTCCAAATGTAAAATACGCTAATCGTGATAAATTTGTATATGGCTCTGTTTTGGAAATCAATTCAATTAAATTTTTTGTCCCCGTATCATCAAGAGTAGGAAAAAATCCTCAATATAATATGGATATTGTTACCAATGACAAAAAGAACAGAACAAAGGGCGCGTTAAGGTTTCCGTATATGATACCTGTTCCCTCAAAATGCTTAATTATGGTGGATATAAAAAACATACCCGATAATAACGAAAAAATAAGGGTTAGCAAGGAATTAGCTTTTTGCCGCAGAAATAAAGATAAAATAGAAAAGTTTGCTCTAAAAACGTATAACGATGTAGTAAACTCCAAAAATGAAAAACTTGTTTCCAATTCCTGCGACTTCAAACATTTGGAACAAGCTTATTTGGACTATTGTTTAGAAAATGGACTAAGTAATCCTCAAACAGAAGTCGAAAAATTTGTTGCCCAAACAAAAGACATCAAAACTTGGTCAGAAGAAGCGGCGGCTAAAGCCGAAGAACGATTAAACTTGCAGGAAAAAGATAAAAGCACCCACGAAAAATAAAATAATTCCCCAGTGGGGACGTGAAAGGCAGGACAGCGTTTGCTGACCTGCCTTTATTATGTATGAAATTGCTGTTTTTCCTTGACTTTTGTTTTGAAATGTAATATAATAGAACTATGAGGAAATACAGCTTGACGGAGGTGTTATAATGCAGTATATTTCAGGAATACACGCGCTTAATTTGACGTGCAGGCTCGACACCTGCGGCGATTGGCATCAATCAGCCATTCAATGGGAAAATATCGTTCTTAAAGAGAGTACGGGCAGTATTTGGGGAGATTACGGCATAGAAACCGATAAAAAAATTCCCGAACACACAGAACATTACAATGCTGCAAACCACATACGCGCGCTGCTTGATTTAATTGCAGACGGTAATTTTTCTGTTGCACAGGGTATGAGAAAAGATTATATTTGCACCGACAAATATAATGCGGAATTATTTGAAAAAGTTTATCAGCTCCGCGATATGCCGAACTGGTTAAAAATAGATAAATTTATGGGGCGCGAATATTGCGGAAAATGGCTTGATTTTAAGGAGAAATTAAACAATGGTAATTAAGGACTGGCAGAAAGAACATTTTTCAGTTATTTCGGATTTTTTGAAAGAGCTTAATAAAGCGACTTCCGATTTTGTGTTAAAAGGCGGTACATCTTTAATGATGTGTTATAATCTTGACAGATTTTCGGAAGATATTGACCTTGACGGAAAAAGAAATAATAAGAATATTGAAAAAATTGTTGACGAATTTTGCAGAAAAAACAATTACAGTTATAACGTGAACAAAGATACAGATACTGTAAAAAGGTTTATGATACATTATTCTGAAAACAACAAGCCGCTGAAAGTTGAGATTTCTTTCAGACAAAAAAATATTCGCAGCGATAACCTTACAAATATAAATGATATTGAAGTTTATAATATTAATAGCTTGTGCCGTATGAAAGCCTCTGCATATCAGTCAAGAGACAAAATCAGAGATTTGTATGACGTATGTTTTATATGTAACAATTACTGGAATGAACTTTCGGCTGAAACGGTTGATATTTTAAGAAATGCTGTTGAGTATAAGGGTATAGAACAGTTTGACTATATTTTGCGTGAACAGTCAGATGAACTTATTGACAATGATAAACTTACAGAAGATTTTTTAAGTATGTATGACAAACTGGATTTGCTTTATACCGAAGAAGAAAAAGACATAATGAACAGTAAGCTGGGGCAGGGAAACGTTTCTTTTAAAGACCAAGATGTTGACGAAAACAGTAAAAAATTCATTGAAAGGGTCGATGAGATAGAAGAATGGGCTGAAAATGCACAAAAGAAGTACCACGAACGCACGGCAGAACGTGAGGAGTGCGGAAAAAATAATTGTAAAAGGTAAATAAATTCCCCAGTGGGGACAAAACGGAACAGAGTAAAATGTTCCGTTATTTTTTTGCAAAAAACAACAATTTTTTCAAAAAATATAAAAATTCATACAAAATATATGAAAAATTAACAAACAATGAAATAGAATATGTTAAAATGTAAAAAATATGCAAAACCCTCTTGACATATGGATAACTGTATGTTATACTGTCAACAGTGCTTGCTTGACAGAATAGGAGGTACATATGCAATACAACAATAAAAACTCCGTTAAGGTGACGGCTCTTTATGCGAGGTTCTCGCGAAACGACTCTGACGATGAAAGCAACAGCATAGCTAATCAGCGTAAAATTCTGCAAAATTACGCCAAGGAAAAAGGCTTTTCCTGCACACGGTTTTACGCGGACGACGGCATAAGCGGCACAACGTTTGACCGTCCCGAATTTAAACGTATGCTTGCCGATATTGAAAACGGCGAAATAGAAACGGTTATAGTGAAAGATTTGTCGCGGTTTGGGCGGCTTAGCTCAATGGTCGGCTACTATACGGATTTTTATTTTCCGCAAAATTCTATTCGGTTTATTGCTGTCATTGATGATGTGGACAGCGACAACGGGGACAATGAATTTGCTCCGTTCAAGAACATTTTTAATGAATGGTATGCCCGCGATACGTCCCGCAAGATAAGAGAAACCTTGAAAAACAAAGGCGAAAACGGCGGTATTCTTTGTGTAAAACCTATTTTCGGCTACAAAAAAGACCCCGACAATAAAAACCACTGGCTTATTGACGATGAGGCTGCGGAGATTGTACGGTTGATTTTTGATTACTGTACCAAGGACGGTATGGGAACAACTTTAATCGCCACAGCGTTAAGAAACGGCGGTGTACCTACTCCTCGGCAATATTTTCTCAAAAAGGAGCTGATTAAGGAAAATCCCGAAAAGGATAAAAACCTTTGTTGGGAAATTACAACAATTCGCGGTATTTTGCGAAACCGTGCATATTGCGGTGATGTGGTTAATTTTAAAACCTATCGAAAATCTTATAAAGACCACAAGATGTACAAAAATGCTCCCGAAAATTACCGTGTATTCGAGGGAGTTAATGACCCGATAATCTCCGAGGAGCAATTCAGAGTTGCACAGGAGATTTTGGATAAGAAACGCAGAGTACCAACCGTGAGAGAACCCGATATGTTTCAAGGTTACATTTACTGCGCTAACTGCGGCAAGCGGCTTTCTATCCGCCGAGCGTACCGAAAAGGTGATGTTGCTGTATATGTGTGCAATACATACAGGCGTAACCCCGAAATGTGTACTTCTCACTACACACGGCGTGATATTCTTGAGGAATTTACTTTAAAACAGGTTCGCAGGCTGCTGCATACCGCTAAGGATAGTCTTGACGTGTTTGTGCAAAAGCTCCAATCGGATATGGACGTTAATACCAAGAAAGATTTGCAGAAAGTCAAGCGCGAATTGAAAAAGCTGCAAAGCAGGAGTTCAGAGCTAAACAAAATTATTGCAAAGCTTTATGAGGATATGGCGTTGGGAAAAATCACGGAAGAACGTTATTCCGTAATGGTTACGGACTTTGAAAAAGAGCAAAAGGAAATCGACCTCAAAATTGAGGATTTTCAAGCAAAACTTTGTACCGAAAGTAAAACGTCGGAGCTGATTGAAAGATTTGTTGAAACAATCAGTAAATACAAAGACGTTGATGTTACCGAGCTAAATCAATATGTGCTTCTTGATTTAGTTGATAAAATCAACATAAGGCAAAAAGAGGACGGGCAAAGTTACGAAGATGTCATTGACATCTACTTCAAATGTATAGGCAATATTTTTTTTGAGGGTTAAGTTCACGAAGTGAAAACATCTATAGAAGTAACTCCTTCTTCAAAATATAATTTTATTAATTTTGAAGAATAAAATGTATATCCGTATCCTGTTGATGTATCATATTTTAATGTAATATTTTTAGGATAGTACAGTTCCTCAATTTTAGTATTAGCAAATGCGTATTCACCGATTGTTATCCCATTACTATGTAATGTTAGTTCTTTAAGATTTGAATAACGAAAAGCTTCAGTTCCAATAGTATGTACTGTTTCTGGTATAACTATTTTTTCAATTTTTGAGTATTCAAAAGCCCAACTTCCTATTGTTTCCAAACCATATGGCAAAGCAAGATTCGTCATCTGCAAATTTGTAAATACAGATGAGCTAATAACTTTAACTTCTTCTGGAATAACTATATTGGTAATAGGACAACCCGAAAAAGAACTGCTTCCAAGAGTTTCAATTTGATTAGGTAGATTTACAGCTGTTAATTTTGAACAATTACAAAAACAATAAGCAGGTATTGTCTTTATTTTCTTACTTTTGATATTAACCTCTGTTAATTTTGGATAACTAACGCTATAATAACTTATAAAAGCATATGGAGATATGCTAGCAACATCTTCTTCAATTACGATTTTTGTCACACTTAAACAATATGCACTGTAAGTAGGGTGTTTTGATGAGTCACTAGTGTATTCATAAGTGTACATATCACCTGTCCCAGTAATTGTAAATACACCAGCATCATCGATATTCCACCTTAAATCATCGCCGCACACACCGTCAGCAATTGTTCCGCCATTTGCGTATACAATTAATTTGTTAAATAGATTTGGAAATATGCTAATTGGCAAGCCAGCAACAAACGTTAATGCCATTGAAAAAGCAATTATAATGCATACCATTCTTTTAAATCTAGATTTTGACATTTTATACACCTCTTATTTTATTTAAAATTAAACTGGTAAAAATAATGTTAAATAAATTAACATTTCTATGTTAATATAAACATAGGCATTCTTGATTTTAAACGTGTTTGTGATTTGTTTTAAGACATAAAAACAACCTCCATTTTCTTTAAAATATACTTTATTGCAAATTCAGCACACTAAATTCGCACGATAAATCGATTTTGTTTCGCAAAATTTACTCTTTTGCGAAAAAAACCGAAAACCAACGAAAATACAATAAAAATTTATTTTATCTGACGAAAATTCCGACGGCTTAAAAACTTTTTAAGCGGAGGCAAGACTGTCCGAAAACAGTTTCATACAAGACTTTTTCCGCTCCATAGAAGAATGAACGTACCTGTTCAGCGTTATTTGAACCGAACTATGCCCAAGAATTTCCGAAAGCGTTTTAACGTCAAACCCCAATGCAACGCAGTTTGTGGCAAACATATGCCGCAGGGCGTGGAAGTTTACATAAGGCAAGTTTGCCTTTTTCAGCAGACTTTTGAAACGGTACTGCATTGTGCGGGGTTCAACAATTTTCTCACCGCCCGACAACAGAAAACAATCGTCAGCCGTCCGCACTGTTTTAAGGTATGGGATTATGAAGTCGGGCAGAGGAATTTCACGGTCGGAGCATGCGCTTTTGGGGGACGTAACAAGCAATTGTGTACCGCCGCTGTTTTTCATAACACGCTGAACGGTCTGCTTGACGGTAATTATACTTTTTTCAAGGTCGATATTTTCCCACTTTAAAGCGCACAACTCACCTATTCTAATGCCCGTAGCCGCCGACAGCAGAATACCAACGTTATAGCAATCCGCTTTTTCCGTGAGTACAGCTTTGAGCCGAGCCTGTTCCGAACCCGATAAAAGCCTGTTTTCAGCCTTTTTATCGGCTTTCGGCAAGGTAACACAATCTATCCTGTTTGCATAGCCGTAACGCCTGCTTGCAAACCTCGCCGCCGATTTCAGCAGAATAACTATGTCTGAAATGTATTTTGCTGACAGATTTTCAGCACGTTTCTGTTCTATAAAAGCGTTAAGGTTATCAGCCGTCAGCTTATCATACTTTACCCCCGCAAAACAGGGCAGAATATGCTTTTTTATCTTCATAGTGTAGTTTGCAAGGGTAGACTGTTTTACCTTGTTGCGGACATCGGTGAGCCATTTGTCAATTATTTCACCGACCGTACATTTGCAGGAGCAGTCCGCGGCGGCGGTTTTTTCGGCGCGTTTCCTTTCAAGATTTTCTCTGACGGCTGAATAACTTTTCCCGTAAATGGAAGAATACCGTGTTTTTCCGTCAGCAGTATAGCCGTTCTTGTAACGTCCCTCCCAACGTCCGTCCTTGCGTTTGTAAATATTTAAACCTTTTTTTGCCATAACAATACCTCCATATGACGTTATTTTTGACGGTATAAACCGCCGTTCCAAGTTAAAATTTATAGTTGATTACATTAAAATGGATTAAAAAACAACATATTTTATGAAAAATTTACATTAAATCTTGTCGATTTTGGTATAATTTTATATTGACAATGAAAAATATATATTGTAAAATAGAATATGTGTAGTATAAAATTTTTCGCAAAAGAGTAAATTTTGCGAAAATAAAAAACGGCGATACTGTTTTCACAATATCGCCGTTGCGTTTTAGATATTCAATTTTTATTGTCCCCACTGGGAACCTGTCAAGCTTACATTTTCTCAATCCGTCCGATAGCCGCCTTAATTTCAAAAACCAAATTTGCCGTCTCCCTGTCATAATCGGAATAAAAATCCTCGTCCTCGTAATCATCTTCGTCAGCGTCCCCGATGTAATCAAGCATTTCATTCAGACAAATCCGCAAACCGTCCTTAATTCCGTTCGCGAAGTTTTTGTCGGCACATTCTGACATGTACTCCATAAATGCCCCGCAAGTATCGTCCAACTGCTCGGCTGCCAAATCCTCCAAAAACGCCTGAATTAATGAGGCGGCAATGTCGCTCCATTCGTGAAAATCGTCCTGCACCTCGCAACAAGCTTTAATGTCCTCAACCGCGCTCAATACCCGTCCGTGAGACTCACTTTTAACTTCAAACATAAAAAATTCCTCCATTTCAAAAATTGCTAAATAAAATATTTAATAATTTATCAAACATTTCCGCGCACTTTGCACATTAATGCTCAAAATAATTCCTTTTCTGATTTTCGGAAATTTTGATGACTTGAAATTCCCGTTCGGCTTGCTCAATTTCCTCACGTTCCCGCCGCATTTTTTCAAGAATAAAATCATAGTCCGACTGCATTTGCCGCAAATAAATTTTGTAATTATTCGCCGCCGCAAATCTATCTTTTTCTGCAATTTCAATACTTTTATCAATTTCTGAAACTTCCGATTTCAGCTTTTCAATCTCC
>JAMPDU010000150.1 GCA_023665505.1 Ruminococcus sp. | reverse complement strand
GGTAACCGTTATTACCCTTAACAGGGCGGCAAGAATTCCCAATAGAATAAACCCGCCGAAAGGGTGACGGAACGCCGCAAGGACAATGGGCATGCCTATGATTTTGCCGCCTATCATGCCCGTGCCGAGGATTTCCCGCACCGCGCCGAAGAGCAGTACAGCAAGGTCGTAGCCGATGATGCAGAAGATTATATCAAGGAGCATATGCCCTTTCGATTCAAGGAAAAATATGGATTCGGAGCGGGAGACGATAAGTCCGTTGGTTATTAAAAGCGGGAAAAATACTCCCATAGCCTCTATTTCCTCGGGCATAAGGTAATTAAGAAGTATTGCCGAGGGGACGTACACCAGCGCGCCGATTACAGTGTATAGAATAATTCTTACGGAGTAGACGATATTTTTCGGCACAAAGGAGGACACCAGCAGGGTGAAAAAGGTTATTACCGAAAAGGCGGCGGCGAGAGTTACCGCGCCTAAAAAGCTGTCCGCGATAACGACGGCGGGGGCTATCACAAGCCCGCTGACCAGTATGGGGTTGCGCTTTAAAAGGGCGTTTAATATTATATTTTTGCAGTTGTTTTCCCCGTTCACTTTTTATCACCTTGCTCCTTGTTTTCAAGCATTTCAATGGTTTCCGCAACGTGCTTGAGAGATTTGTTGGTTCTGCCGAATATGCTTTTGTTTTTTATCATTTCCGCAAAGGACACGGAACGCCTGTTAAGCTCGATGCTTATGGGGGCGGAGATTATTACGGCGTACACGGCGGCGTTTTCGGCATGTCCCGCGAAGTGGAAAAGGGCGGTGACAAGTCCCAAAACAACGCCGCATATAAGCCGGGAGCTTTTGGTTTTGGGGATATTTTCCGCCGACAGAAAGGTCATGCTGAAAAGCAGCATGCCGCTTGAAAAGAAGTACAGCAGAGAAATGGGGCTGCGGTCGTAACGAAAAAAGGCAATTATTCCCAGAACTAAGGCTTGGGAGAAAAACATTATTCCCGAAACAGACCGTCTAAGTATAAGAAACAGGGCGGCTACCGCCAAAATTATCACAAAGCCCGCGCCCATGGGGCTGTAAAATTTTCCCACAAGAGCGTCCAAAACCGTTACCGAGGACGCCTCGGTGGTGAGAAAGGTTTTGGTCAGCGACTGGGACAAAAGGCTCTCGGGCACGAGGGAGGAGGTAGGTATCTCCGCGAACGCCCTCGGGTAGGTGAGCATTGTTTCGGGAAAGCATAAGGACGAAAACAGGAAACCTGCCGCCGCAGGGTTGAATATTTCGCAGCCCCGTCCGCCGAAAGCCTGTTTGGCAATTGCAATGGCGAAAACGGCGGCGGTAACGGCGGCGTAGTAGGTCACCGAGGCGGACATCATAAGTCCCAGTGAAAGTCCCGTTACAACCGCGGACAGGTCGCCTTTGGCACGTTCTTTTTTTCGCAGCTTTATGCAGATAAAGTCCGTAACGCAGCATGTCAGGACGGTTATTATCAGCACCAGCGCGGCTCGCATGCCGTAGTAGTACACCGCCGCCAGCGACAGCGTACCCAAAGCGATAAGCATATCTGCCGCCGCTGAAAATTCGGTTTTATTATTGGTCATATTTGACAGATTTGGCAAATTAGGTAAATCCGGCGAATTTGACAAATTTGACGACATGGGCTGAATCGCTCCTTTTTACAGATTTTTACAGTTTTACGCAAGAATGTCCCCCACGGCTTTTTTCATATCCGCCGCGCCGAAAAGGTATGAGCCTGCCACGAAAATCTCCGCTCCCGCCTTTTTGGCGAGCTTTGCGGTATCGCCGTTTATGCCGCCGTCCACCTCGATGGGCAGGGCAAGTCCTTTTTGAGAGATTATTTTCTTTAATTCGGAAATTTTTTCCAACGTATCGGGCAGGAAACCCTGTCCTCCGAAACCCGGCTCGACGGTCATTATCAGTATCATATCGGCGGCGTCAAGGTACGGAAGTACCGCGGAAACGGGAGTTGCGGGCTTTATGGCAATTCCTGCCTTTTTGCCGCATGAGTGTATGGCTTTGACGGTCTCCCCTATATCGGAGCCTGCCTCGGCGTGGAAAGTGATTATATCCGCGCCGTTTTGAGCGAAGTCCTTAACGAAACGCAGGGGCTCGGTTATCATCAGGTGTACGTCCAGCGTGCCCTCGGCGGCGTTTGAGACGGCTTTCAGCAAGGGAAAGCCAAAACTGATGTTGGGGACGAAAATCCCGTCCATTACGTCGAAATGTATGTATTTACAGCCTGCGTCCGCGGCTCTTTCGATGTCCCTGCCCAGATTGCGGAAATCCGCGCTTAAAATTGACGCTGAAACGATATTTTCCACATTTTCCTCCAAAGAAATTTTTTCAAATAATCATACACTTCTATTATATTACATTTTTCAAAAAAAATCAAGGTCAAATGCCAAAAAAATGACATTTGACCAAAATCTATAAATTATACGGGTTTACCGCGAGCATGCTTTTCCGCGAAGCTCCCCTACGGACGGCTTTTAAACCGTCACTCCGCCGCATAAACCGATAGTTCCCGTTAATTCAGTTTATGCAGATTTTGGAAAATCGCCACACAAGGCTGAGCCTTGACCCATGTTCTACCCCACTGTAAAATGTTCTGTAATTCTTACATTTCAAGCCCCTATCAAGGGGCGGGTAGGTTGTTCAGCACATTGGCGGCAATTATTAGTAACAACGCCGTGCAGTTCACAAAATAATTATTAATTATTCATTATTAATTATTAATTACCCATAAGCCAACTGCCGCAAACTTGTGTCGGAAAGAAACGAGGAGACATTGTACAAAAACAGCACTTGGTCGTACTCCCCGGGATTGACGAGTTCCTTATAGGACATTTTGATGTAGCGCATATCCAGCAGGGTGATTTCGGAGTAGTTTTCAGCCAAAAACGGCGCGAAACAATGAGCGTAGGAGTCCTTGAAAATCAGGAGCTTTCCCCCGCCGCTGTTTGACTTTATTGTGACTATCGGCTGGTTCGTACCCAAAAACGAGGAGTACTTGTCCTTAACGTCAAGGTATTCCCGGAAGTACACGCTGCCGTATGAAACAGGCTCTTTGCCGTACTCGCTTGTGACCAAGACTTCCGTGACGGCGCTTCCGCCCATAAGGTGGTAGTAGTCCATAGTATCAGGCTCGACGCCGTCGTACAGGGCTTTTGAGTAGAACGTCCCTCTGAAATCGGAAGAGGCGTGCTCAACGTCGTAAACGCCCTCGGGGGGGACTTCGTAACCCATTTTTTTCCCCGCGGCGGCGTAGGCGTAGTACGCGCCCAAAGTCGTCCAGTGGTGGTCGGTGCGGTAGTAGATGTACTTTTCACGGTTGGCGGTCATTGCGCTGTACACGTCGATTGTGTTCACGGGCTTTAAGTTCCCGTAAACATAGCCGATAAGCTCCTTTTGGTTAATATTGGGAGCGTTTTCCGGTAGCTCGTCGGCGTAAATTTCCGCAGAGGTGGGGACGAGCATAAAGTACACGGGTACGTCGTTCGCCTCGGCAAAGGCGTTTACGGCGGCAATATTTTTGTCAACATTTTCCATATCGGGTTCGGGAATTTTTTCCGCAAGCCTGTTTTTCAGGATATAAACGCCGTTCTGCTCGTATTTTCCCAGGGCGTTCTCCAAATTCGTCTTGACCTTTATCCAGCCGGTTCTGCCTGCGAAATGGTCGGAGACATATTTTTCCAAATCATTCATATAGCTCCTGTCGTACACGGTTTTTGCGGAAAATTCCGGCATTTTCTGCAAGGACTTGTTTTCCATGTCCGAAAAGGTTTTCTTGGGCAGAATTGCCGTAACTATGGGCATTGCAAGCAAAATTCCGAAAAACACAACGCAGGTTACAAGGCTTACCTTGTTTAATCTTTTTTTTCTTTTCAACCGTAACACCCCCTGTTAAAATCTAAAATATAGGAACGGATTGTAGGTTGCATTCACAAGATATGAGGTACACAAAAGCAGCGCGGCGGCGATTACTATGGGGTAGCAGTAGGCGCAGGCTTTTTTGTAGTGTTTCAGTGCGAATTTTTTCAGCCGTTGGAACAGGTCTGTAGAGGCGAAAATGCACAGGATAAAAATTACAATATTTGTAAAGAAAAGGTAAGACGAGGTACTGTCCGCGAAAGAGCCGCCTGCGCCGAACATTGCGGCGATAAAGTGCCCAGCATCGGCGAGAGTGTCGGTGTCAAACAGCACCCAACCGAATACCACCAACAGGAAAGTATAAAGCATACTCACCGCTTTGGGAAGTTTTTCCAAAATTTTGCCCCAGCCGAGACGTTCTATTATTATCAGCACGCCGAAGTAAAGTCCCCAAAGGACGAAATTCCAGCTTGCGCCGTGCCAAAGACCCGTAAGCGCCCAAGTAATGAGCAGATTGCGGAGGGTTTTCGCCATACCCTTGCGGTTGCCGCCGAGAGGGATATAGACGTACTCACGAAACCAAGCGCCGAGGGTGATGTGCCACCTGCGCCAGAATTCGCTGACGCTTTTGGAAAGATATGGGTGGTCGAAGTTTTTCGGGAAGTTGAAACCCAGCATTTTGCCCAGCCCAACCGCCATATCGGAGTAGCCCGAAAAGTCGAAATAAATCTGAAAGGTAAAGGCAAGTATGCCTATCCAAGCGGTTGCCGCGCTCATCGCGGTGTAGTCCATAGCCTTGATTTCCGTCCAGATAACGCCGATATTGTTGGCGAGGAGGACTTTTTTGGCAAGTCCCTTGACGAAAATCCCGATACCCTGACTTATTTTGTTGATGTTGACTGTGCGCTCGTCGATCTCGGCGGCGACGTCCTCATAGCGGACTATCGGTCCGGCAACGATTTGGGGGAAAAGGGTCACATATGAGGTAAAGCCCACAAAGCTTTTCTGCACTTTGATTTTCCGCAGATAGAGGTCGATTGTGTAGGACATACTCTGAAAGGTGAAAAAGGATATGCCGATTGGCAGGGCTACCCGTTTCTCGCTGAGCCCGAAATTGTAAATATTGTCATTTATAAAGCGGTTTACGAGAATTACGGGGTTGGTGATTTCCGTGCCGAAAAGGGAGTTTACCGTGTCGAAAATGAAGTCGCTGTACTTAAAAACCGCCAGCAAACCGATATTCATACAAACGGAGACGATTAGGCAGACCGTGCGGATTTTTTGGTTTTCGTCGTACCTGTGCATAATCCGCCCCGCGGTGTAGTCAATGAGGGTGGAAATCAGCATTATCACCACGTAAAACGGCTCGCCCCAAGCGTAAAAGAAAAATCCCGTCAGCAGTATCAGGAGGTTTCGGGCGGGGATTTTAAGGGGTTTCCCGCTTTTGCCGCCCACGGTTATACGGTTGGGCAGAAAGACGTACACCAAAATTACAATTGGCAAAAAATAGTATAAAAACGTCAGACTTGAAAAGACCATTCAGTTATTCTCCCTTTTGTTTAATACTAATTCACGACCTAAATGTGTACAAAAAATTCAAGTAAAATCTTGCATATATGGATTTTACGCAGAATTTTTTGTCTACACATTGGGAGTGAATTAGTATTTTTTTTGTGCAAGAGCGTAAAATTCCTGCCTTGTCATAAGCGTGTTCAGTATGTCAAGCATTCCCTTTGCCGTCAGAAGTTCGGGCAAGTCCAGTTCCGCCAAAAGCCGTTTTCTTTTTTCGGAGGAATTTTCTCCGCCGCTGTAGCCCAGTTCGTACAAATCGAGCTTTGTTATGGGGTCTGTAATTTCCTCACGGTCGTCGGCGGAAATTCCCGCCTTGCGGAAAGCCTCCAAGATAATTTCCTTTTCTATGCCCTCAACGCCCAGCTTGCCCTCCTTTGAGGGGGCGGACTTGCGTTTCTCCTTGCCGAAAATGTCGGGGACGTAGACGTTTATTATTCTGCCGTCCTTTATCGCGCCCTTCAGGAACGAGCGTATTTTAAACCCCGCCGCGTCGGAGTCGGTAAGGATTATTATTCCCGTTTTGGCGGCGAAATATCTTATTATTTCAAGAGTTTCCCTGTCCTTGAAAACGGTAAAGCCGTTGGTGGGGATTATAACGCCGTCCACGATTGAGCTTAGCTTTATTTTATCGTATTTGCCCTCCACGACGACAGCCTCTTTTAAACGCAGCATAATTTCCCCCTACCCTCTGAATGAAAGCATTTTTACCACCGCCTCCTCAAGAAGTATCTGAGGGGGCGTTTTTACGGACTTCATGGCAATATCCGTTTCCGCGAGAATTTTCATGCACATTCTTATATGGGGCATGGAAATTCGGTTCACGTCCCGAAAGGCGTTGTCCACGCGGAAAGCCACGTTCCGCGCGTAGCCGAAGTCCGACTTTACGTCCTCGGGAGACCTGCCGCAGGAAACCGCCGCTTTGGCGCGGTACAGGTCGAGCATATTGCCCGTTACCGCGTAGAGTATGGGTATAGGCTCGATTTTTTCCTCGGTAAGGTCGTTCAAAAGCCGCATTGCGGTTACGGAATCCATTTGGGCGATCGCCTTTGCAAGGTCGAAAGAGGTCGTCTCAATCTGCCTCGGCGAAAGGGCGCGGACGGTATCGGCGGTTATTTCGTTCCCCTTGGCGTAAGCGGTTAGCTTGTCAATTTCGTTTTCAATCATCAGAGTATTGCAGGAGCACTGCTCCGCAAGGAAAAACGCCGCCTCTCGGGATATGCCGCAGCCCGCCTTTGAGACTTTCGCCATTATCTCCTTTGCAAGGACGGCGGGGGTTTTCAGGGCGAAGTTGCACACTCCCCCAACCTTGTCCACCGCGTCAATAAGTTTTTTATGCTTTGCGGCGGGACTTTTTTTCCCGTCGGTAACGTCCACCGAGGTATAGTAAAAAATCAGCACCGTGGTTTCGGGGAGGTTTCCCACAATGGAAACAACGCTTTTCATAACCTCCGCGCCGGCTTGGTCGGGGACAAGGTCGCAGACGGTGCAGCAGACGTACTCGGCAAAAACCGGGAGAGCGTCGCAGGCGTCGGAAAAAGTGTCCAAATCAAAGGTCTTGCCGTCAAAGCGGTGGAGGTTGTAGTCGGCGTTGTCCTTATCCACGATTTTTGAGACGAGAGCCTTTGTGTACGCCTCGACGGCGGCTGTATCCCTGCCGTAAAAATAGTAGGCGTTTTTGAACTCTCGGTTTTTTATTGACGTTTTCAAAATACTTTCGGTTACCGTTGCCATTGTCATCACCTCTATTTCAATATGCGGGAGGTTACCGTCCCGCTTTTATTTACAGTTATTTCCACATTTTCGCCTATGCTGACGGTTCTGTCCTTTACCGCGGTCGC
>JAMPDU010000014.1 GCA_023665505.1 Ruminococcus sp. | reverse complement strand
CTTTTAAAGGTGTCGAAACTGGGACCCAAAGCCTTTGAGCAGTGCGCGGGATTTATCCGGGTGCGGGACGGCAAAGACCCCCTTGACAACACGGCGGTGCACCCCGAAAGCTACGACGCGGCGAAAAAAATCATCGGCGAATGCGGGTTCACCCTTGCCGACCTGAAAGCGGACAAAATGACGGAAATCCCCGAGGCGGCGTCGAAAATCGGCGTTTCCAAAATCGCGGAAACCGCGGGCATAGGCGTCCCCACGGTGACGGACATTATCGCGGAGCTTTCCAAGCCCGGGCGCGACCCTCGGGACGAGCTGCCCCCGCCCCTCATGCGCAGCGGCGACGTTATGGAGCTTGAGGACCTGAAACAGGGCATGGAGCTTATGGGCACGGTGCGGAACGTCATCGACTTCGGCTGTTTCGTGGACGTGGGCGTGCATGAGGACGGGCTGGTTCACGTCTCGCAAATCTGCGAAAAGTACATTAAGCACCCCCTGGAGGCGGTAAAAGTCGGCGAGGTAGTCAAAGTCAAGGTGCTTGATGTTGACCTGAAACGGCGGCGGCTTTCGCTGACCATGAAAGGTTAGCGGCGGATTTTCTACAAATATTCTAAATTTCAGCATAATAACAAGCGGCGTTTTGTGCAATGTCACAACGCCGCTTTTTGCTGTATTTTTATGGGAATTTTTATTTGTTGCAAAGGACGGAAACGGGCGGGAAAATTCCGATGTTTTCGTACACTTTCCACAAATTTGAACAAAATATTTTCCGCGGTTTACTATTTGCGGAATTGCCTTTCGCGGAGTATACTAATAATATCAAAGGCGAAAGGAATGGTTTCAACATGAAAAGTGTTGCCGAAAAAAGAAAAATTATTTACAAAATTGTTACAACAGGCTTAATGGCGGCGTTGGTGTACGCGGGAAACTGGCTGTCAATCCCCCTGCCCAACGACGCGCGGGTGCATTTGGGCAACGCCCCCTGCCTGCTTGCGGGGCTGCTTTTCGGCGGACTGACGGGCGGACTTGCCGCGGGCATAGGCGGCGCGATGTACGACCTGTTCAACCCGCTGTACATCACCTCCGCGCCCATTACATTTATTAACAAATTTTTAATGGGCTGGACGGCAGGTTTCCTCAACCGCCGCAAGTTCGGCAACGAGTACGCAAGAACGGTAATTGCCGCCGCTGCGGGACAAATTGTCTATATTATCCTTTATTTGGGAAAAACTCTCATTTCCCAGCTTATCGCGGGCAACGCTTTCGGCACGGCAATGGTAATTGTTGGAGAAAAGGCGGTTTCCTCCGCTGTAAACGGCGTTCTTGCGGTGATAATTTCCGTCCCGCTGTACTTCGCAATAAGGGCGGCTTTGGCAAAAACTCCCATAGGAAAGTATATGCTTGCGGGAAATAATGGAAATACAGAGACAAATCAGTAAAAGTCCACAAAAATGACGGTGCAAAATTGTGCATAAAATTTTATAAAAAGTGTTGAAAAACTTTTGTGAATATTGTATAATAGATGTGTAGTATCCGCACGTTACTTTGAAAGGACTAAAGAATGCTTAAAGCTATTGGGTCGAAAATCGACCTTAACGACAAGGATCTCATCACCTATTATTACCTCGTTGCCGACCTGCTGGAGAGCGACGTGGTGCAGCAGATGAAAAATTTCACCCACCACGGCGAGACAACCTGTTTTCAGCACTGCCTCAACGTGTCCTAC
The DNA here is from genome assembly GCA_023665505.1 of Ruminococcus sp. Taxonomy (GTDB): domain Bacteria; phylum Bacillota; class Clostridia; order Oscillospirales; family Ruminococcaceae; genus RGIG8773. The sequence continues at coordinate 36,271 of JAMPDU010000014.1, read as the reverse complement.
TATAACTATCGGCTTTGCCGCTTTTTCTCGCTGAACGAGCGGGCGGGGGCGCGGGCGGGGCTGCTCCACGACCTGTTTTTGTACGACTGGCACACATACAAGCCCGCCAAAGGCAAGTGGCTGCACGGTTTCACCCACGCGCGGCTTGCGCTGGAGACCGCCAAGGAAAATTTTTACATTTCCGATTTGGAGAGCGACATCATTGAAAAGCACATGTTCCCGTTAAACATCACGGCGCTGCCGAAGTACAGGGAAACTTTGGTAATTGTTTTGGTGGACAAATACTGTGGTTTGCTTGAAACGGTAATTCCCAGATTAAGGAAAATTTCTAAACTTTTTTCAAAGCGCAAGAAAGTTGTTAGTGAATAATTTGAAAATAGTACCAAATTATGGTACTATTTTTTATAAAACACCCTGCCGCAACCAATAGTTGCGGAAAATTTTTCGGAATTTTTCAAAAATGCAACCCAAAATGTATTGAAATGCCATAATATATATGGTATAATATTGCTACAGATAAAGACAATCCATATAGAAAGGAAGATAATTATGACCGTTGAAATCGCTGACAGATTACAGCAATTGAGAAAAAATAACAATTTATCCCAGGAGGAACTGGCGGAAAAAATCGGCGTATCGCGGCAGGCGGTGTCAAAGTGGGAGCGGGCTGAGGCGTCCCCCGACACGGACAACCTGATACTGCTGTCGCGGCTCTACAACATGTCGCTGGACGAGCTTTTAGGGGTAAACAGCGCGCCCGTTTCCCTGAAAAAGGAGGGTTACGCCGACCCCGTGCGGGAAATGCGCCCCGAAAACTACACCGAGGAGGAAATCTACCCCAACAGGAAATTTGAGGAAAATAATTCCATTCCCCAAGGCTCGCCTTTCGGTGCGGACATAGGCGATGAGGAGCGGCGCAAAACCTCCCCCAACACCGATTTCGGCGAAATCGGCAAAGCCGTGGAGAAAGCGGGTCGCGCCGTGGGGGACGCTTTAAACGCCGCTGGGGACAGGGTTCGTGAGGAAATGAAACGTCCCGGCAGAAACGGCAAAACCTTTGAGGACAGACTGGAAAACAGCATGACAAAAATTGGCAAAGGTATCGAACGGGCAAGCGCGGCGGCGGAACGTCACTTTGACAAATTATGTCAGAAAATGGAAGATAACGAGGCAAAATACAGCCGCGAGTACAGCTTTGACAGAAATTCTCAAAAACAGGAAAAATACGACAGAAAGCAGAGACGCAAGGACAGGAAAAAAATGCACAAAAACAGGGCTCAAAAGCCGCCAATGTCGCTGTTTGACAAGCTTTTGCCAATCTTTGTGGTCGGCACGTTTTTAAGCTGCGCGGCGGTGGGACTGGCGCACCCCGGCTGGGTACTTTTCCTGATTTTACCGCTTTACTACACCACAATAAACGCCCTGCGGCAGCGGAATATCCTGCTTTTCTGCTACCCGCTGCTCTGCGCGGTGGTGTACTTCGGCATAGGCGGCTGCCTCGACCGCATCTGGTGGCATATGGCAGAATATTGGTACAGCATAATGTGGCTGCTTTTCCTGACGATACCGCTGTTCTACACGGGCATCGTGGCGTTCAGGCGGCGCAACCCGCTGATTTTCTGCTACCCGGTGCTGTGCGCGGTGGTGTACCTGTTTTTCGGGCTGATTTTGGAAATCGTGTTCAACAGCGAGTGGTGGCTGGCTGTGGCTTGGGCGCCGCTGGCGTTGTCAATTCCAATTTATTACATTGTGATAGACCACTACCGCAAGAAAAGGAATAATATTCCAAATTCGGCAGTTTCCAATCAATGACAATTTTTCCGTGTACTATTATATTATATAGTGCACGGATTTTTTCGCGATTTTTTCTAATACGTACAGTATACTTACCGTTAAAATTTGCGGTAAGTATTTTTATTTGTCATAATTCACAAAAAGCGGGTAAAAATTTCGTTGTTAATTTTTCACACAAATTTTTTCAAAGGTTGCAATTTGGGCGGAATTGGTGTATAATATCATTAAAGTGGTGAAAAGTCACTGGTTTAAGGTGAAAAGTGGTGAATTTTCCACCGCGTTTTCCACACGATGTGGAAAAGCAGGCAGACGTACACCAAAATTTACCAAAAATTTTCGGAAAGAGGTGATGAAAAGCATGGCGGGCAATGCGCTGATGGGCACTTATGAACATACTATGGACGCCAAAGGGCGTATGGCTTTCCCCACCAAGCTGCGGGAGCGGCTGGGCGCCGGCTTTATCGTCACTATCGGGCTTGACGGCTGTCTGTACGTATACTCAAACGATGACTGGGAAATTTTTACAGAAAAGCTCCAAACCCTTACGGGTGCGAAAGCGAAAGCGGCGAAAATGCTCATCGTCAACGCCTGCGTGGTTGAGCCGGACAAGCAGGGGCGCATACTCGTCCCCCAAAACCTGCGGGAATACGCGGGACTTGACCACGACGTAACCGTGCTGGGCGTGATAAACCGCGCCGAGATTTGGGACAGCGCCAAATTCAAGGCGTTCAGCAGCGAAATCACCAACGATATGCTTTCCGAGGCGCTTGCTGACCTTGCTTTTTAAAGAATAGAGGATAAAATTGGAAAAAATTAACTTTTCCCACACGCCCGTCCTGCTTGCGGAAACCGTTGCGGGGCTGAACATCAACCCCGAGGGCGTTTACATCGACGGCACATGCGGCGGCGGGGGACATTCCCTCGAAATCGCAAAACGTCTCACGGGCGGCAGGCTTTTGGGCATCGACCGCGACCCCAGTGCCGTTGCGGCGGCAACCGAGCGTCTTGCGGGACTTAATGCTAAGGTAATTCTTGGAAATTATTCCGATATACGCACCCTTGCCGACCGGGAAAATATCTCCTCGGCGGACGGAATTCTCCTTGATTTGGGGGTGTCCTCCCACCAGCTTGACACGCCGGAACGGGGTTTCTCCTACCACGGCGACGCGCCCCTCGATATGCGAATGTCGGGGGAGGGCAGGACGGCAGCCGACCTTGTGAATACGCTTTCTCAGGAGGAACTTGCCCGCATAATGTTTGAGTACGGCGAGGAAAAATTCAGCAGGAAAATCGCGGAACTGACAGTAAAACGCCGCGCCGAAAAGCCTATCGAGACCACTTCGCAGCTTGCGGAAATTATCGGCGAGGCAGTCCCCGCAAAGTTCAAAAGGGAGAAAAACCCCTGCAAAAAAACCTTTCAGGCGCTGCGCATAGCGGTAAATCAAGAGTTCGACCACTTGGAGAAAGGTCTTGACGAGGCTTTCGGCATGCTTAAAAGCGGCGGACGGCTTTGCGTGATAACTTTCCATTCTTTGGAGGACAGAATTGTAAAACAGCGTTTCGCGGGCTTTTGCAAAGGCTGCGTATGTCCCCCGGATTTTCCCCAATGCGTCTGCGGACGTACCCCCGAGGGAAAACTTGTGAACAGGAAACCGATTATTGCCTCCCCCGAAGAACTGGAAATAAATAACAGGAGCAGGAGCGCAAAACTTAGGATTATAGAAAAAATTTAGGAAAGGAAAACGGTGAGCAAATGAGTAACAATAATCTTGCGTATGACCTTACAAAATATGAGGACGTTGCTCCCGACAAAACGCCGAAAATCCGTATCCACAGGCGCAGAGCCGAAAATACGGGTTCTGTTCCCGTTATGTTCGTACTTGCGGCGGCAATAGGAATACTTTTGGGCGCGGTTATCTACGGAAAAGTGGAGGAGGCGTCCATTCACGCGGAAATAAGAGAGCAAACCCAATATGTGGAAATGCTTAACAGCGAAAACGCCCGCATGCGCTCCGAGCTGGAGGAAAAAACCGCCCTTAAGTCGGTTGAAACCTACGTCGAGGACGTTTTGGGCATGCAGAAACTGGATAAATCCCAGATAGAATACGTCAGCATTTCAAACGGCAGCGTTGTGGACATTCCCGAAACCGAGGACAATATTTTTGTCCGCATAAAACACGCTTTCACCGACTTTTTGGAATATATCAGAGGCTGACAAAATAAGAATTAATAAGCGGGGGCAAGATTGTCGGAGCAAGTGAAATCTTGCCTCTTGCCTCTTAAATTTCTTTCGTCAATAGGAGAGGAGGACGGGAATGTCCTATCAGCCAACAAATAAAATGAGGATTAGGCTCAATCTTTTCATACTGCCTGTTTTTTTGGCGTTTGCGGGGTGGATAATCGTCAGCCTTTTCAAAACCTCCGTCACCGAGAATAACAAGTATCAGGCAATGGCAAACGAAAACCAGTTCAAAAGCACCACCGTCAAGGCTAACAGGGGCAGCATTTTTGATACGAACGGCAAAATTCTCGCCCAGTCGGCGACGGTGTACTCTATTTGCGTAAACCCCCGCAGAGTTTACGAGCAGCAAGTCGCCGAGGAAAAAAGCGGCGCGGCGGAGGACGGCGAAACCGTACTCGAATCCAAGCGTATGGTGGACGCCGCCGCAACTATTTTAAGCGAGGAGCTTAACGTTACCTATGACTTCGTTGTGGGCAAGCTTAAAACCGACGGCAGCAACACCCAGCAGTGGGCGCAGATTGCCAAGTCCATAGAAAAGCCCGTCTACGACAAAATTATGGAACGCGCCGCCGAGGAAAATTTGGGCGACCTTATCTACCCCGAGCTTGACACCAAGCGGTACTACCCCCAAGCGGAGCTTGCCGCCTCGGTAATAGGCTTTACCAACTTTGACGGCGACGGCGTTTACGGGGTGGAATCCTACTACAACGAATACCTCAAGGGCGTTGACGGCAAAATCATCTCCGCCCGCGACGGATACGGCAACGAAATGCCCTACAAAAACGACAAAATGTACGAGTCCCAAGACGGCAACTCCGTCTACCTGACTATAGATATGACCTTGCAATACTATGTTGAAAAGTACCTCACCCAACAGGTGCAGGCTCACCAGCCTGCGGAACGCGCCTGCGCCATAATGATGAACGCAAAGACGGGCGCAATTTACGCAATGGCAACAGTGCCGGGGTACGATTTGAACGATAAGAACTCTATTTACGACGCCAACGCCGCAAGCTATCTTTCAGGCATTGTTGACGAGGAAGAGTACAACGAACAGTACGCCGCCAAACGCGAGCAGCAATGGAAAAACAAAGCGGTTTCAGAACTCTATTACCCCGGCTCTGTTTTCAAGGTTGTGACAGGTTCAGCCGCTTTGGAGGAAAAAGCCATTTCCCTTAACTCCACCTTTGACTGCGGCGGCGTTATGCAGGTGGCGGACATACCTTTCGGCTGCTGGGCGTCCTACTCCCACGGCACGCAGGACTTCACCACCGCCATGACGAATTCCTGCAACCCCGCTTTCATTCAAATCGGACAAAGACTGGGCAAGGATAAATTTTTCGAGTACTTCAAAGCTTTCGGCTTTACCGAAAGGACGGGCATAGACCTCCCCGGCGAGGCGGACAGCATTTACACCAACACCAGCGAAAAAGGTCCCGTAGAGCTTGCCTCAAGCTCATTCGGACAAACCAACACCGTTACCCCCATTCAGATGATAACGGCATACGCCGCGGTTGTGAACGGCGGGTATCTCGTTACGCCGTACGTGGTGAGCAAAATCGTCGACCCCAACGGAAATATCGTAAAAACCACCGAGCCGTCCATAAAGCGGCAGGTTATCTCCGAGGAAACCTCCGCCATGATGCGGGAAGTCCTCGAAAGCGTGGTAAACACAAAGGGCGGCTCAAACGCCTACATAAAGGGCTACAACATCGGCGGCAAGTCGGGTACTTCCCAAAAGCAGGACCTTATTTTAAAAACGGGCAACGAGGATTTGTACGTACCCTCATACTGCGCTTTCGCTCCCGCCGACGACCCCGAAATAATCATGCTTGTCATGCTCGACCAGCCCACCGCGAAAGACCAAAACGGCGCGCTTATGTACTACGGCAGCGTTGTTGCCGTCCCCGCAGTTGTAAATACCCTTAAAGAGGCTCTGCCGTACCTCGGCTACTACCCCGAGTACACGCAGGAGGAACTTGACTCTTTGGGCGTAACCCTCCCCTCCGTCGAGGGCGAAAGCGTTTCAATCGCCAAGGAAACTCTGGAAACTCAGGGACTTCAGGTTACCGTCATCGGCGACGGCGATAAAGTTACCGCGCAAGTCCCCGTGCGGGGCAGCCAAGTGCCGCGAAACGGCAAGGTAATACTCTACACCGATGAGGGCTATGAAACCGAGTACACCACCGTGCCCAACATCATCGGGCGCAGCCTGTCCGAGGTAAACACCATACTCACAAACGCGAATTTGAATTTCAAAGTGGGCGACGGAGCGTCCAACCAAGCGGGGGCGGTAGCCTACAGCCAAAATTACGCCGAGGGGGACGAAGTCCCCGTGGGCACAATCATCGAGGTAATTTTTGTAACCAAAGACCAAGGCTAATTCATATAGAAAGGACTGACTTAAATGAGACTTGACGAACTTATTAACGAGGCGGCGAACGGCGCGGCTGTCGAAACCTTTATAAGCAATATGAAAGCCCCTGTCGAGGGAATTACCGACAACACCGAGGAGGTCGCCCCGGGGTTTGTGTTCGTCTGCATAAAGGGCACTAAATTCGACGGACACGACGCCGCCGAGGATATGCTGAAAAAAGGCGCGCTCTGCGTTGTGGGCGAATACGATTTGGGACTTGACGAGCAAATCATCGTCAAGGATACCCGGGATTTTTACGGACACCTCTGCGCAACATGGTTCAACCACCCCGAGCGGCGTATGAAACTTGTGGGCGTTACGGGCACAAACGGCAAAACCACCCTCGCCTCCATGATTAAAGAGGTTTTGGAACGCAAGGGACACCGTGTCGGCTTTATCGGCACAACGGGTACAACCATAGGCGGCAAACCCGTCGCAACGGACGGCTCAACCCCCACCACCCCCCGCGCCTACGAGCTTTACAAGCTCTTTTACGATATGGCGAAAAGCGGCTGCGACACCGTGGTTATGGAGGTCTCCTCTTTCGCCCTCGCCCAGAACCGCATAGGTCCGGCGAAATTCCGCATAGGCGTTTTTACCAATCTTACCCAAGACCATTTGGACTACCACGGCGATATGGAAAGCTACTATGAGGCAAAGAAAAAACTTTTCACCGACCACTGCGAAACCGCCATTATCAACATCGACGATAAATACGGCATGCGCCTTTACGACGAGCTTGCGGGCAGAACCGACGTGGAACGCATCTCCTGCTCAATCGGCGGTCAGAAAGCCGACGTCACGGGCAGCAACATCAAATTCGCAAAAGGCGCGACAAAGTTTTGGGTGAACATTTCTCAAAAAAGCTACCCGTTTTCAATAAATATGATGGGGGAATACAACGTCGCCAACGCCGTACAGGCTGTCGCCGCCTGCTTAAAATTAAGTTTGGGAATTAATTCAGTAACCATGACTTTAGGCTCATTCAAGGGCGTTCGGGGCAGGTGCGAGTTTATACCCACAGGCAAGGACTTCACCGTAATCTGCGACTACGCCCACTCCCCCGACGCAATCGAAAACGTCCTGAAAAATATCAAGGAAAACTGCGCGGGCAGACTAATCTGCCTCTTCGGCTGCGGCGGCGACAGGGACAAGACCAAACGCCCCCTTATGGCTGCCGCCGCGGAAAAGTACGCCGACCTGCTTGTAATAACTTCCGACAACCCCCGCAACGAAAACCCCGAAGATATTATTAACGACATCATCGGCGGACTTTCCCACGAAAAGCCCTATATCCGAATTACCGACCGTAAAGCGGCAATCCGCCGCGCCATAACAATCGCCGAAAAGGACGACATTATCGTCCTCGCGGGCAAAGGTCACGAGGACTACCAAATCCTCAAGGACGGCGTGCACGTCCCATTTGACGAGCGGCAGATAGTCGCCGAGGTAATGAAAAGCTATGTCCGCAAGCGTTTCGACCCCGAATATTTCGAGTACCTCTCCATAAACGAGATTATGGACATCACAGGCGGCAAACCCTACAATATCCGAAATTTCGACAGGCGCATTCCCGTATCGAGCTTTTTCTCCGACACCCGCGGCGCGGTTCAGGGAGGCGTATTCTTTGCCATTAAAGGCGAGCGTTTCGACGGTCACGACTTCGCCGCCCAGGCGGTACGCGACGGAGCAATGCTCGTCATCTCCGAAAAAAACCTCGCCGAACTGCCCCACATCGTGGTAAAAAGCGTGCGGAAAACAATCCTCGACCTCGCCCGCTATTTCAGAATGAAATTCAGTCCCATAGTCGTGGGCGTGACGGGCAGCGTGGGCAAAACCACCACCAAAGAAATGATAGCTCTGGCACTGTCCAGCAAGCACAGCGTCTGCAAAACCGAGGGCAACCACAACAACGAAATAGGCTTGCCTTTCACAATCTTTAAGATGAACAGCACCTGTTCCGCGGCGGTTTTTGAAATGGGCATGTCCGACTTCGGCGAGATAGAGCGGCTTTCACGGACTTCCCACCCCAACGTCTGCGTAATAACCAATATCGGCTATTCCCACATGGAAAAGCTCGGCTCGCGGGAGGGTATCCTCGAGGCAAAAATGGAAATCATCAAAGGCGCGGACAAAAAAGCCCCCCTCATCGTCAACTGCGACGACGACATGCTTGCCCCCATTCAGAAAGAGTACGACGGCTACCGGGAGGTAATCACGTTCGGCATCGACAATGAAAAAGCAAACTACCGCGCCACCGAGGTTGACGTCCGTGACGACAGAATATACTTCAACGTCCGCAAAGACGGCGAAATTGTCTGCGACGTAACCCTCTACTGCCTCGGCAGGCATAATATCTACAACGCTTTGGCGGCAATAGCCGTTGCCGTACACGCAGGCTGCGACCCCGTTGCCGCGGCGGAAATGCTCAGCGGTTTCCAGCCCGACAACCTGCGGCAGAACATTACCAAGCGGGGCGGACAGACCGTTATCATCGACTGCTACAACGCCTCCCCCACATCAATGGAGGCAGCCATAGACGTGCTCTGCGAGATACAGCCCCAAGAGGGCGGCAGACGAGTTGCCGTTCTGGGCGATATGCTTGAACTGGGAGAACAGTCCCCCGAATTGCACCGCAAAGTGGGCGAGTACGTGGTAATGAAAAAGGTGGATTTGCTCGTCTGCTACGGCAACGACGCGAAATACATCGCCCAGCGCGCCGACGAGCTGGGTATGCACTCGGGCTGCTCCGAGGACAAAAAAATGGTGCTGAACTTCCTCAAATACAAGCTTAAGCCGGGAGACGTGGTACTTTTCAAAGCCAGCCGCGGCATACACATGGAGCAAATCATAGACGAATTTTATAAGGATTGTTAAAAAATTTATATCGCTGAAAAATTAAATATGTAGGGCGAGGGCTTGCTCCCGCCTATGGATAAACGCGTATGTCAATTAGGCGGGAGCAGCCTGTATTGGCACGCCCTCGCCCTACGAAATTGAAATTACAAAGGAGATTTTATGCCATTTTGGATTAACACGGTTGTCGCCCTGACAGCTTTCGCCGTATCGGCGGTTACGGGAATTTTTCTCATTCCCCTGCTTAAAAAAATACATTTCGGTCAAACTATATATGAAAAAGGTCCCGCCTGGCACAAAAGCAAGCAGGGCACTCCCATGATGGGCGGCTTTATGTTCATTATCGGCACTCTCATCGCCGCCGCTTTGGGGTACGCCCTCTACCGTTTCGGTAAAGCCAATATTACCGCCGTTCCCGACAATACGGGTTTGTACAGGCTTTTGGCGGGACTTGCTTTCGCGCTTTTAAACGGCGGCATAGGCTTTATCGACGACTACATCAAAGCCGTGAAAAAGCAGAATTTGGGTCTTAAAGCTAAGCAGAAAATGATTATGCAGTTTATCTTAAGCGCGGCTTTTCTGTACGTGCTGTACCTGCTGGGTGACCGCTCAACCGCCATAACTTTCCCCTTTTTCGGGGACGTTGACTTCGGCATAGTATACTACCCCATAATGGTGCTGTACCTGATTTTCCTCACCAACGCCGTGAACCTCACCGACGGCATAGACGGACTTTGCGGCTCTGTAACCGTTATCGCCGCCCTGTCCTTTGTAATGCTCTGCTCCGCCATGGGACTTTGGGAGTACTCCATATTCTCCATGGCTTTGGCGGGAGGCTGCCTCGGCTTTCTCGTCTGGAATCTGCACCCCGCGAAAGTTTTCATGGGGGACACAGGCTCGATGTTTTTGGGCGGAAGTATCTGCGCCATAGGCTTTGCCACGCACCGGCATCTTCTGCTTGCCCTTGTGGGAATAATTTACATTTTAGAGGCTCTGTCGGTGGTGATACAAGTCTGCTACTTCAAAGCCACAAAGGGGAAAAGGCTTTTCAAAATGTCCCCCATACACCACCACTTCGAGCTTTGCGGCTTTTCGGAGTACAAAATAGTAATAACCTTTTCAATAGCCGCCCTAATCGCGGGAATAGCCGCAAACCTCATTTATAATTTATTTTGAAAAATTCTAACCTCTATCCTCTAACCTCTAACCTCTGAAAGGAGTGATTATATAAAATGCAAAACATTTCAAACGCCGTACCCAAGGGGAGCGACCCCCGCGAAGAGCGGCGAAAGCAAATAACCGCCACAGGCACGTCCCGGGGCTATAAGGAAAAAATTGCCACCGGACCTATGGACTTCCCCTTTTTCCTGATAATAATGATACTGCTCGTTATGGGCATAATTATGATGTTCTCGGCAGGGTACGCATGGGCAATCGCCAAAAGCGGCACAGGCACGAACTACGTCCGCCACCAGCTTATAATGGCGGCTGTCGGTCTTGTGGGAATGTTTTTCGCCTCCTTTTTCGACTACCATTGGCTGCGCAAACCCATTATCGCCTACGGATTTTACGCCGTGTGTATAGTCCTGCTCATACTATGCCTTGTTGGACCTTTCAAATTCGACAACGGCACAGGCTCATGGCGTTGGGTAAAATTCCCGGGGCTGCCCGTTTTCCAGCCCTCGGAACTTATGAAACTTTCCATAATAATCCTCTTCGCCTACCTGATTTCGGTAAATTATACCAAAATGAAATATTTCAAATACGGCATAGTCCCCTATATGCTTTTTCTGGGAATTGTCGCCGCCCTTATGCTTAAAGAAACCCACCTCTCGGGAACTATCATAATCTGCGCAATCGGCGTAATAATGATGTTTGTGGGCGGTTCGCGGTTCAAGCACCTGTTCATACTGGGCGTGCTTGCCCTGCTTGCGCTGGCGGCGGCAATATTCGTGCTTATCGAAGTTGAGGGCGTAAACTATTTTGAAAACCGCATACTCTCCTGGACAGACCCTTTCAACGAAAACACCAGTCAAAGCGCAACCTGGCAAACCCGCAACAGCCTTATAGCAATCGGCTCGGGGGGCGTTTTCGGTCTGGGACTGGGCAATTCGCGGCAGAAGTTTCTGTACCTCCCCGAGGCGCAGAACGACTTTGTTTTCGCCGTGGTCTGCGAGGAGCTTGGCTTTATCGGCGCGGTAACGGTAATAATCCTCTTCCTGCTGTTTATCTTCAGGGGAATGTACATCGCCTCCAAAGCCCCCGACAAATTCGGCATGATGCTTGCGGTGGGACTTACCGTCCAAATCGGCTTGCAGGCGCTGCTGAACATCGCGGTTGTAACCAACACAATCCCCAATACGGGCGTGTCCCTGCCCTTTTTCAGCTACGGCGGAACTGCGCTTATAATGCAATTGGTACAAATGGGAATAATTCTCAACATTTCGCGGCAATCCATAATCGAAACGTAGAACAGTGTACAGCTGACAGACAATAGGGCGGTAAATATAGGCGGGAGCAAGCCCCCGCCCTACGGTTGCCACGGTTATTTTAAAATAATAAAAATAAATAAATGTAGGGCGGGGGCTTGCTCCCGCCTGACGAACGGGTAGTTTTATCAGAAAGGTTTGGAAAATTATGTTAAAGGTACTGCTCGCCGGCGGCGGCACAGGCGGACACATCAACCCCGCCCTCGCCATAGCCTCGATAATAAAGGAACACCACCCCGACGCGGAATTCCTCTTCGCGGGAACTCCAAACGGCATGGAGGCGCGGCTAATCCCCAAAGAGGGGTACAACTTCGCGCCGATAAAAATAAGCGGCTTTCAGCGGAAAATTACCCCCAAAAATCTCGTGCGGGACGTCCGCGCCGCCGCCTACCTTGCCGCCTCGGGTCACCGCGCCCATAAAATTATCGCCGACTTTTCCCCCGATATTGTGATAGGCACAGGGGGGTATGTCAGCTACCCGATTTTGGCAAAAGCCGTGCAAATGGGCATTCCCACCGCCATTCACGAGCAGAACGCTTTCCCGGGCATAACCAACCGACTTCTCTCCAAAAAGGTGGACGCCGTTATGCTCACCGTGGAGGAGGCTGCGGGACACCTTGACCCCGCCGCAAATTACACCGTTACGGGACTTCCCGTCCGGGCGGGCTTTTCGGGAGGAATGTCCCGCGCCGAGGCGAAAAAACAGCTGGGTCTTGACGACAGTATCTGCATTTTCAGCTTTGGCGGAAGTCTGGGCGCGGGCGCGATAAACAAAGGCGCGGCAGCCCTCATGAAGTGGGAAAAGGAAAACCGCGTCCCCGTGAACCACATTCACGGCTACGGCAAAATGGGGCGGGAAACTTTCCTGCCTATGCTTGACGAATACGGCGTGGACTACAAAAACAACCCACGAATTTCGGTTAACGAATACATTCACAACATGAACGTCTGCACCGCCGCCGCCGACCTTATCATCAGCCGCAGCGGCGCGTCCACCATTTCGGAATTGCAAGCCGCGGGCAGAGCCTCGATTTTGATACCCTCCCCCAACGTCACCGCCAATCATCAGTACCACAACGCAATGGTGTTGGGCAGAGCGGGGGCGGCGGTTGTAATCGAGGAGAAAAATCTTACCGACGAAATTCTAATCCAAAAAGTGGAAGAGTTTATCGACGACCCCTCAAAGCTGTACACCCTTTCAAAGCGGGCGGCGGAAACCTATGTCAAGGACATTCCCGACCGAATTTACGGGGTAATTTCAAGCTTGATTGAGAAAAAAGATTAACTATTAACCAAATTTTGGCAGTTGCATACCATAATAATACCAAATAAAAGGATTTGGCATTAAATGGTAAGGGAGCTGCCGCTATGCAGAAACTGATCATAAACGGAGGAAAAAAGCTAAAGGGAGAAATTTCCATACAAGGGGCGAAAAACGCCGTCCTGCCCATAATGGCGGGGGCGGTGCTCTGCGGCGAGGAAATAACGGTGCACAACTGCCCGAGAATTTCCGATACATATTCGGCAATGCGCATTCTTACGTACCTTGGCGGCAAAGCGCGGTTTGAGGCGGGTCACACCGTCACGCTGAAGTGTGAAACCGTTACCGCCGAGGGTATCTCCGACGAGCTTATGCGGGAAATGCGCTCCTCGATTTTCTTTTTGGGCGCGGTTTTGGGGCGCGCGGGGCGGTGCAGAATAACCTTCCCCGGGGGCTGCGATTTGGGTCCGCGACCCATTGATATGCACCTTGCCGCCCTGCGCAAAATGGGCGTGACTATCCGCGAAGAGTACGGCGTTCTAGACTGTTCCGCCGAGCGGGGCTTGCGGGGGGCGAAAATTTCCCTGTCCTTTCCCTCGGTGGGCACTACCGAAAATATCCTGCTTGCGGCGGTTCTTGCCGACGGCGTGACGGTCATTCAAAACGCCGCCCGAGAGCCGGAAATTGCCGATTTGGCGGACTTCCTCAACGCCTGCGGAGCGAAAATTTCAGGCGCGGGCAGCGGCAAAATCACCGTCAGCGGCGTGAAAAAGCTCCACGGCTGCGAGTACACCGTAATGCCGGACAGAATAGCCTGCGCCACCTACCTTGCCTGCGCCGCGGCTGCGGGGGGCGGCATTACCGCGTTAAACTGCCGTCCCGCCGACATGGAGAGCATTCTGCCGATTTTCGAGCAAATGGGCTGTATAGTTCACGCTTTCGGCGACAAAATATATTTTGCGGCAAACCGCCCCCTGCGGGCGATTGCGCCAATTCGCACCATGGTGTACCCCGGTTTCCCCACCGACGCTCAGGCGTTTGTAATGGCGGCTTTGTGCCGCGCAAAGGGGACTTCCGTGTTTGTGGAAAACATCTTCGAGAACCGCTATAAACACGTCGACGGCTTGCGCCGAATGGGCGCGGACGTCCTTGTGGAGGGAAAAGTGGCGGTTATCGAGGGTGTGAACCGCCTTTACGGGGCAAAGGTTGAGGCTCCCGACCTGCGGGGAGGCGCGGGGCTTGTTACAGCGGCGCTTTCGGCGGAGGGACGGAGCGAAATTTCAAATATACACTACATCGACAGGGGTTACGAGGAAATCGAGAACGTTCTCGCGGCTGTGGGCGCGGATATTTCGAGGGTTTAAGTACCGCACATTAACCCGTTCCGTACAGATTGGCGGTACGTAAAATACTAACCTCTGATTGGAGTAAATTTTTATGGGAAATGAAAATCGCCGCCCGCCGGGAAGTCCCGTGGCGCGGCAGAAACGAAAACGGAATATGTCCCTTTATTACGGGACGGTGCTTTTTATCGCGGCGGTGATATTCGGCGTGCTGTCGGTGACGGTGTTTTTCAACATCGACACGGTGACGGTAAAGGGGTCGTCAAAGTACAAAGCGGAGGAAATTATTGCCGCAAGCGGTATAAACGGCGGCGACAACATGATTAGGAAAAATATGGGAAAGGCGGAGGAAAAAATTACCTCGGAGCTTATCTACATCGAAAGCGCCGAGATAAGGCGAAAGCTGCCCACGTCGGTGGAAATTACCGTCACGCCCTGCGAGGAATGCGCGTGTATGCAGAAAGACGGCGGGTTCTTTATAGTCAGCGGCGGGGGGAAGATACTCCGCATGGCGGAAAGCCCCCCGGAGGGTTTGCTGATTTTTTACGGGGCGAACCCCGCCGAGGACATGGCGGAGGGCATGAAGTTCGCCTCGGAGGACGAAAACAAAACCGAGGTGATTTACGGGCTGCTTAACCGCCGCGGCGACGGGTTTGTCTCAAAAATAACCAGCTTTGACGTTACCGACAGGCTGAACATAAGCTGCGTGTACGACAACAGGCTTACCATTGAGCTTGGGGTAATTTCGGAGATTGACTACAAATTCCGTTTGGCGGAGGAAATAATTACCACTAAGATTTCGCCGGACGCGGAGGGGCAGCTGCGCATGCTGGAAAACGGCGGCTCGCTGCTAAGCAAGGCGGATATGGAGCAGATTGAGGAGATGCACAAGATGCTCCGCGAAAACGCCGACAGGCAGGAACAGCGTGACCGGGAGGACGCGGAGGAAAATTCCGAAAATTCCGAAACGGTTTCGGATGGCGAAAACGAGGGGGAGGTTACGACAAAATTAAACTTTGAATAGAAATTCTAACATCTAAAAGGGTCGACAAAGCATTATTTTTAGTAATTTTTTCTAAAACGTATATTTTTTTTCCAAACCACTTGCAAATTTCTGTAAAGTATGGTACAATAATAATTGTATATATGTGTGATTTTCGGATTGCAAGGGAATTTTATTAGGAGGACGTTATAAATGGGTTTTTCTGTTGATAATGAGGAGATTTATTCCGACATAAACATAAAGGTCATAGGCGTCGGCGGCGGCGGCGGAAACGCGCTGAACTGCATGGCTACCGAGGGTATATGCGACGTTGAGTTCGTGGCGGTCAATACCGACGCGGCGGCTTTGCGTTCCTCAAAGGCGACCACTAAGGTGCAGATAGGCGAAAAGCTGACCCGAGGCAGAGGCGCAGGCAACAAACCCGAAATCGGCGAGCGCAGCGCGCAGGAGAACCGGGACGAAATTGCCGCGGCTATCAAAGGCTCAACTATGGTGTTTATCGCCGCGGGTATGGGCGGCGGAACGGGCACGGGGGCTGCTCCCGTGGTGGCGGAAATCGCCAAGGAAATGGATATACTTACCGTGGCGGTGGTTACAAAGCCTTTCAACTTCGAGCAAAAGGCGAAAATGACCCAAGCGGAAAAGGGCATCGGCGAGCTGATGAAACATGTGGACTCGCTGGTGGTTATTCCCAACGAGAAGTTGATTTCCTCTTCGGAAAAGCCGCTGACGATGAAAGAGAGCTTTTCCCTTGCGGACGATATTCTTAAAACGGGCGTTAAGTCAATCGCCGAGCTTATCACGGTGGACGGCTTTATCAACCTCGATTTCGCGGACGTGGAGACTACCATGAAAAACGCGGGTTACGCCCACATGGCGATTGGTCACGGCTCGGGCAAGGACAAGGCTGTGGAGGCGGCTACGGCGGTTATTACAAGCCCGCTGCTGGAGACTTCCATCAGCGGCGCGACGAGGCTGCTCATCAACATTGTTATGTCGGAGGACACGCTTTCCACGGACATTGACACCGCCACAAAGCTCATTACCGAGGCTGCCGACCCGGACGTTGAGTTCATCTTCGGCGCGAGTTTCAACGACAAAATGGAGGACGAGATTAATCTTACGGTTATCGCCTCCGGGTTTAAGAATTTGGGCGAGGGTATGGTTATCAACGCCGATCAGGAAAAAGCTGCCGCCGGTGAAACGGCTGAACCCGAGAAGTCCAGCGCTATTGACGATTACACCGAGCTTTTGGGAATTTTTAACAACCGTTCATAATTGTACAGGATATGGAAATACCCTCCCGATTTGGGAGGGTATTTTTTGGCAATATAAAAAACCCCTCCGTTTTCGTGGAGGGGTTTTGCCTTTTTTATGCGGTTTGCCTTGAAAGCCATGCGTAGGCAATGTCCAAAGCCTCGTAAAGGCTGCTTTTCTCGCTTTGCTTGACGATTGCCTCAAGGGGGGAAAGTTTTTCGTCGGTTGCCATTTTGTAAATTTTTACCTTGCTGGCAACGTCCAAATCGCCTACCTTTGTTTTTTCGGTTATCTGCATCCAGATAACGTATTTGTCGGACATATTTCCGTAATAAATTTCGTCCTTATTTCTCACAAGAGGGTAGCCTTTATAGTGGAGAAATTTGCTCTCCTTTTCTGCCGCTGTGTTTGTTTCCGCCATAGTGTATCCTCCTTTTCTGTTTGTAAATTGTTTCTCCGTACTTGTTTCAATTCCGTTAAGGAATTATTTCACTCACAATAATATTATAACATAAAAAATTAATAAAATCAAGAGGAAATTTTAAAAAATACGGAGAAATTTATTTATTATTTTTGGCAACTTTTTTATTATACTGCATTTCATTTGCAAATCCTGTCGCAGCGCTTACCATGTGCCGATTATTTTTTCGCCGTTTTTGAAAAGCTCCAAGTTGCTTAAAAGCCTGTCCACATAGGCGGAGGCGCATTTGTAGCACACCTTGCCGTTGAGGCGGATTACCGCTTTGCGCCCGTCGGAGGGGAGGAACTCTATCAAGTCCTCGCCGCGGACAGTGGTTATTTTTACGGAAACCGAGGGTTCGGCGTCCGTTTCCTCGAAGTAAAGCTCGTCGCCGGGAACTTTTAACAGGAACTGGTAAAGGGTTTTGAACTCTTCCGCGTCTGCCTCAGCGCCGTCAAGTTTGACGGCGAAATCGTCCGCGCCGCTGCCCGTCACGGTGAAAGTCATGTCCGCGCCGCCGCTGATTTCGAGGGTTCTTACGTCGTAAATATAGTTGGACGTAATCATGGCGGTGCAGATGTCAAGAGGGGTCGCCGTCAGCCAAGGGAGGCTGCTTTCGGCAATGACGTAGATTACCGCGCCGCCCTCGATGTAGACGTACCGCCCGATTTTCGCGCCGTCGTCGTCGAAACACTCGCTGCCCACGGTCAGCTTGATAACGTCGCCGCCGTTTATTTCAAAGAGTATTTCGGCGGCGGGTTCGGTTATTCCGCTGTCGGCGAAGTCCTCGTCAACGGGGTTGAGCACGCCGAAACCGTCGGCGGTAAGACCGAAAATCCCGTCCATAACGGCTGCGGAGGTTTCGGGGTTAAGCTCGCGGAAAACGGGGGAAGTGATAACGTACGTGGACGAATTCGCCGTCATAAGGCTGTCGTCGTCAAGCCGCTCGTCGTACTCGATAACGAAGTCGTAATCGAGGTCGGGGCGGGTGATTGTCATTTTATTTACGCGGGTGTAATCGGTGGTATCGTTCTCGTCGGCGGCGGTGCGAACCGTGTAGAGTATTTTGTTGAGCACGTAATTTTTGCTCTCGAGAAAAGCGTTCAGCTTGGAATTTAACACGGTGTACACCTTGGGGTCGCCCTCGGTCATGACGTAGCGCATTGTGCCGTTGGGGGCGAGGTTGCCGATGAAAAGCTTTTTCACGGTGTTCGCGCTGTCGGAGAAGGCTGCGGTAACCGTCGCGGCAGGCTCGGACAAGCCGTAAATTGACAGGTCCTCCGCGCTTTCGACAACGGTTTGTTTCGCGGTAACGCTGGCGGCGTTTTCAAGGAGAGTACCCATACTCGCGCTGCTCATGGGCAGACCCGCAAGCTCGGCTACAGTCCAGGCGGCGTCGTCTCCCTCGCCCACGCGGATTACCTCGTACGTGCCGTACTCGTTGGAGATTTCCAGTTTGGAGATGTCGCTTGGGTTCTTGTCGTAAAGGAGGGAGGATTGAACGTCGCTTTCCGTATCGGTTTCCTCTTCCTCCTCGGCGGGGGCGGTGAGGTTGAGGACTATGAGAAGTCCCGCCAAAACCGCCGCTATGACGCAGAAAATTATAATATACTTTATATTTTTTTTCATTACTTATGTCTCCTTTTGAGCCACACGGCAATTCCCGCCGCCGCCACAAGTCCGGGCAGGACGAACATGAAAACTATTCTGAGGGTGTTTGCCTGCGCCTCGTTGGTTTCGTAGGTGGGGCTGGAGAGGTCTTTGGCAACGATGTAGAGACCGTCCTCCTTGCCGAAAAGCTTGTTGACGAGAGAGACAAAGTAATCGCCGTTGTTGTAGTAGGACATGCTTGTGAGGCTGCTGTCGAGAATGTACTCGCTGCCGAAAACGATAAGGTTCGAGTAGGTTTGCACGTTGTCGATAAAGGCGTACTTCCTTGAAAGAGCCATTACGGAAATCTCCTGCTCGGTGACTTCGGGCATTTCGTTGGTTTCGGCGATATGCTCCATCATTTCATTGGTCATGACGAAAGCCGTCTCGGAGGTATTCAGCAGGGAAACGGCGTCAGTGCTGCCCGAGTGGGTGAAAACCAGCTCCAGCGGGCGGGAGTTTGGCACGGCGACGGGGTTTGAGAGGGTTTCCTCGGGAATGCCGCCCGTGTAGTCTCCGCTTTCGATGTAAGCCTTTATGTTGTAGGGGCTTGAGGCGGAAACGCGGTTTTGGGCGTTGTTTTCGGCAATAATGCCGTCGCCGACTTTAATGCCCCATTCCTCGATAAAGGCGTTGATGTTGGGTGTGGCGTTCTGTGAATAGCCGGCGGTGTAAATCATGGTTTTGCCGTAATTTCCGCCGTTTTCCATAAAGTTGTAGAGGGTCTGAATAAGCTCCTCGGAGAAATCGTTTAAGGGCGCGTTTATGACTATAAGGTCGGCGTCCGTGGGGATTTCCTCGGTGAGGGGGTCAACGGTTACAATATCAAAGCCGTTGGTTTCAAGCATATCGGTAATGTTCCCGCCGTCGCTCTGGCTGATTACATTAAGGTACACCGCCGTTTTGGGGTCGGGGTCGGTGACGTACATAATAGCCGAAGTCAGCACCTGCTCGGCTTTTGAGGAAACTATGCTGTTGGTGAAGTAGTTGTAGTCAAACTCGGTATTGAAAAGGTCGTTGACGGAAACCACTCTTATTCTTTTGGAATCCTCGTTGAAGATTACGATGCTGTAGTCGTTGATGCTGCCGCTGTAGTACTGGCGGTACTTTTCAACATAGGTGGGGTTAACGGTCATGTCCACGAAATTTACGTCCACCTTGTCGGAATTTTGGGCGTACTTTTTCAGCACCTCGTATGCTTGGCGGTAGTAGATGTTCTCGGTTGTCTCGAATAAAAGCTCGTCCACGGTGGTGCATATCTCCACGTTTTCGTTCAGCTTGGCGAGGTAGTCGGTGGTGTCCTTGCTTATTTCAAAGTTGCTGTTGGGGGTGAGGTCGAACTTAAGGTTGTAACGTTCCCCCAGCGCGGAAACTATGACGTTGAGCAGCACAACCAGTACGATAACGATTACCGTTATCACCGTTGCCACGGTGCCGTACTTTAATTTTTTGGTATTTATCTTCATTTCAAAAGCACCTCCGAATTATGACCAGCGGCGCTTTTCAAGGGCGCGTACGGTTAAAAAGTTGAATATGAAAATCGCGCTTAAAAAGAACACGAGGCTGGGAACGCTGAATATTCCCGTGGAAAATTCGTAGTACCGTGTATAGAAACCTAAGTTGGACATAGCCGTTCTGAGCCACTCGATTTGGACGCTGCCCGCAAAAACGTCTATCATATAGAAAAGAATAATGATGATAAAGCTGACTATCGCCGCGACCACTTGGTTTTCCGTCATGGCGGAAACGAAGATGCCGATTGAGATAAAGCTCGCGCCCAAAAGCAGGAGTGCAACAAAGTTGCCGATAACCGTCGCCCAGGCGACCGTTCCCGCCAAAGCCACAAGGGTTATAACGTACAGCACGTAAATCGCCATTGCGCAGAGGAAAACGCACACCGCCGCGAGGAATTTCCCCATAACTATGGAGAAAAGATTTACCGGCGCGGTAAGCAGGCACTGGTCTGTTTTAAGGCGTTTTTCCTCGGTGAAGAGCCGCATTGTCAGCAGCGGCAGCAGTATCATTATGATAGTGAACGCGCTTGTGAACGAGTTGGACATATCCGTTGTGCCGTAATAAAGGTTGTAGTTTGTGAAAAACGTTGATGTGTAAATATAGAAAACCGCGATAAAAATATACGCGATTGGGGAGGTGAAATAAGCCTTCAGCTCCCGTCTGAAAATCGCTCCCATTATTTCTTTTCCTCCTTGGAATTTTTCTTTTTACTCTTTTTTTCGGGAATTTTTTCCTTTTCGGCGGGGACTTCCTCCGCTTTTTCCTCCGCTGTTTCGGGTGCTGCGGAAATTTCCTCTTCGGCGGCTTTTTCCGCTGCCTCTATGGCAGACTCGGTTTTTTTGGTTTTGATGACAACATTGTCCCCCATTGTAATTTTAAGGAAGATGTCCTCAAGGGTAAGTTCGGAGGTTTTAAGTCCCAGTATAGCCCAGTTCCGCGCGGCAACCCGCTTGAAAAGCTCGCGGCGAATGTCCGTATCTTCCTTTGTCTCAATCTCAAAATCGTAGATACCCTTTTCCCGCTCCATGTCCGCAACCACGGTTACAACGCCGTTAATCGCGCGTATCATTTTAAGGACTTCCTCCCGTGGGCCGTCTATCCGCGCCACAAGTTTATGGTCGGCGGTAATGTTTTTCGTGAGATTTTCGGTGGTATCGTCGGCGGCGATTTTTCCGCCGTTGATGATGATAATTCTGTCGCACACCGCCTGTATCTCCGGCAGAATGTGGGAGGAAAGAATTACCGTGTGCTTTTTGCCCAGTTTTTTAATAAGGGAGCGTATCTCGATAATCTGCTTGGGGTCAAGTCCAACCGTCGGCTCGTCCAGTATCAGAATGGGGGGGTTGCCGATAAGAGCCTGAGCAAGTCCCACACGCTGCTTGTAGCCCTTGGAAAGGTTGCGTATGATACGGTTGTAAACGTCGTTAATCATTACAAGTCCGCAAACGTCCTCTAAATGGGACTTGCGGGGGAGCTTGCACTTCTTTAAATCGTAAATGAAATTGAGGTAATCCTTGACGGTCATATCGAGGTAAAGCGGCGGAATTTCGGGCAGATAGCCGATATTCTTTTTAGCCGCGATAGGGTCGTCGAGAATGTCAACGCCGTTAATAAGGGCTTTCCCCGAGGTTGAGGAAATGTACCCCGTAAGCATGTTCATAGTCGTGGATTTGCCCGCGCCGTTAGGTCCGAGAAAGCCTAAGATTTCCCCGTCGCTTATGGTGAAAGACAGGTCGTCAACGGCTTTTTTCTGACCGTACTGCTTGGTAAGGTTTTGAACTTCTATCATTTGGTAAACCACCTTTTTGTAAAATTGCCAAATATTATTTTATCAGCGTAATGTGTACGTTGTGTGACAGTACCATTAAAATTGCGTTATGACAATTGGGAAATCGCCTGTTTAATTCGGGCGAGCGTTTCTTTCCGCCCCAGTATCGCCGCAAGCTCTATTCCGCCGCCGGGGGTTGAGGGTTTGCCTGACAGCGCCGCTCTCATAGGCAGCAGCACCCAGCCGTTTTTCACGCCCAGACGCTCGATTTCCGCGAAAACCTTTTCGTGGAGGACTTCCTCCGTCCAGTACGCCTCGCCTATGCTTTCAAGCACGGGCAGCACCGCGTCAAGGGCGGACAAAGCCGTCTCGGGGGTGGTTTTCATTTTTTTGTTGAAAAACAGGTCGTTGCCGTACTCCCGCAGCTCGTCGATAAAGTCCACCTTTTCGGGAATGTCCGTCAGCAGTTCCGTGCGGGGCTGCAATGTCTTGCAGAGCACGTCAAGGTCTATGTCCTCCCGCTTGCAGGTCTGCCTGATGTAGGGCAGGGCAAGCTGTTTGAACTCCTCTTGGGGTATGCGCCGCAGCCACTCGGCGTTTATCGCTTTCATTTTCACCGGGTCGAATATGGCGGGGGACTTGGATATTCCGCTTATGTCAAATTCTTGCACAAGCTCGTCTAAGGTAAAAATTTCCTGCTCCCCTTTGGGCGACCAACCTAAAAGCGCGATGTAGTTCAGTATGGCGGGAATGTAGTACCCTTTTGCGGTAAAGTCCCCGAAATAGGCGTCGCCGTCCCGCTTGGAAAGCTTGTGCCGCTCGTCCCGCATAATGTGCTCCACGTGGATATATGTGGGAATTTCCCAGCCGAAAGCCTCGTACAGAAGATTGTACTTAGGCGCGGAGGAAAGGTACTCGTTGCCGCGGACAACATGGGTAATTCCCATTAAATGGTCGTCCACAACGTTGGCGAAATTGTAAGTCGGCATGCCGTCAGCCTTTAGCAGAATTTGGTCGTCCAAATCCGCGTTGGGGACGGTTATCTCGCCGTACAGCTCGTCGCGGAACGCGGTTGTGCCGTCGAGGGGGACTTTCTGGCGTATAACGTAGGGCGTGCCTGCCGCAAGAAGTCTGTCAACCTCTTCTTTGGGCAGGTCTCGGCAGTGGCGGTCGTAAGTCGGGGTAATGCCCTTTGCCTGCTGTTCCTCGTGGACTTTCTCCATACGCTCTTTGGTGCAGAAACAGTAGTAGGCGTGCCCCGTCTCCACCAGCTTTTCGGCGTACTCCTTGAAAATGCCCATACGCTCCGACTGGACGTAAGGTCCAACCGGTCCGCCCACGTCGGGACCCTCGTCCCAGTTTAAGCCGCAGGAACGGAGGGTGTCGTAAATAACCTCCGTCGCCCCCTCGACGTAACGCCCTTGGTCTGTGTCCTCGATACGGAGAATGAATTTCCCGCCGTATTTTTTGGCGATGATGTAGGTGTACAGCGCCGTCCGCAGGTTGCCGATGTGCATAAAGCCCGTGGGACTGGGCGCGAAACGTGTTCTGATATTTTCGGTGTTCATTTTAATTCCTCCTGATTTTATGTACCGTTATAATGGTGTAGCTGCCCGCGTTGACGGTTATCTGTACGCCGTCTTTTTCGCAGTACCAATTTTTGCCATTTTGGTAAATATTGCAGTTTTCGTCAAGTATGATTTTTTTGCAGACCGCCACGGGGTCGCCCTCGGACAAGCCTAAGTTGCTGAGTATTCTTTTTTCGCCCTGCTCGGTGGTGTGCAGCCTGCCGATATTTTTAAGCAGTAAATTTTTATCTTCCATAATCAATTTTCCTCGCGTAAATTTCTTATATTCTTATATTTTTCCTCGGGGACTTCAAGGGCGGCTCGAACGTCCCGCCCTATCTGCGCTTTAAGGTCGTTAACGTTGTCGAATTTCATTTCGGGGCGGATAAAGCTTATGAGGGAAATTTTGGCAATTTCCCCGTAAAGGTCGCTGCCGTCAAAGCCGATTATATGCGTCTCGGCAAGGGGAGCGGCGCTGCCCACGGTGGGCTTTACCCCGATGTTGGTAACGCTTTTGTAAATTTGTCCCGGCAACTCGGTTTTTGAGGCGTACACCCCGAAACGGGGCATTACCTGCCGTTTCGGAAGATACTGGTTTATTGTCGGGAAGTTAAGCTCCCTGCCAAGCCGATTGCCGTAAACGACGGGGAGTTTCATTGTAAAATGATTGCCCAAAAGCAGGTTCGCCTGCTCGATGTCGCCGCTGCGGATAAGCTCCCGTATCATGGTCGAGGATATGCGCGCCCCCTGTTTTTGGCGGACGGGGGGCACGACGTACAGCCCTATGCCGTGTTTTCTGCAAAGCCTGTCAAGCTCGTCAACGCCGCACTTCGCCTGTCTGCCGAAACGGAAGTCCTCGCCGCAGGTTACAAAGCGGGCGTTCAGCTTGCCGCAGAGAACAAGCTCCACGAACTCCTCGCCTGTAAGGTCTTTAAAATTCATGAAATCGGGGGAGTAGACGTACCGCACCCCAAGATGTTCTATAAGCTCGAATTTCATTTCCCGTGACAGAATGTACTCAACGCCGCCGTCTCCCTTTGAGGTAACGCTGGCGGTGTCGAATGTGAACACGGCAGGCTCGATGCCCGGGTTTTCAGCCGCGACGTCCGCCGCGCGGCGTATCACTGTTCTGTGCCCGTAATGAAGTCCGTCGAAAAGCCCCATCGCAACTGCCGTGCTGCTTTGGGGCACGTCGTTTGTTCCCGTCAGGTCAACCATCTGCCGCGTTCACGTCCTTTCAGAAGTTAGAGATTAGAGGATAGAGGTTAGAAGTTTTTGTGTACCCTTAAAATGCCGTTGGTTTCGTCCTTTATTGCAGTACCGATAAAGCCGCTTTCGCCGTAAACCTTTAGGGGCGAACCCGCTCCCGAAATTTTTATTTTGTTTAGAGCAAGCTTAACGCCGTTGCGGTACATTCGCTCCTGCGCCGCCGAAAGCCGCACCGAGGGAAGTCCCGCGAAAAGGCTTTCCACGGGTCTTGTCACCGAGGAAAAATCCCCGCCGCCGTTTGCGATTTCCTGCAACTGCTCCAAGGTCAGGCAGTCCGCCAAAGTAAAGCCGCAGGCGGCGGTGCGCACAAGGGAAGTCATTACCCCGCCGCAGCCGAGAGCCTCGCCGATGTCGTTGATTAACGTTCTGACGTACGTGCCCTTTGAGCAGGAAATTTTCAGTACGCCGCACTGTCCGCCCTCGTTAAATTCCAAAAGTTCAAGGGTGTAAATCGTCACGGGGCGAGCCGTACGTTCAACCTCTATACCCTTTCGGGCAAGGTCGTATAGGCGTTTCCCCCCAACCGAAACGGCGGAGTACATCGGCGGAATTTGCATAATTTCCCCGCGGAAATTTTCCAGTACCGTTTCCAGCTGTTCTGCGGTAACGTCCGCTTTACGTTCTTTGGTAACCGTCCCCGTAACGTCCTGCGTATCGGTGGTTACGCCGAAAC
The DNA here is from genome assembly GCA_023665505.1 of Ruminococcus sp. Classification (GTDB taxonomy): domain Bacteria; phylum Bacillota; class Clostridia; order Oscillospirales; family Ruminococcaceae; genus RGIG8773. The sequence continues at coordinate 10,707 of JAMPDU010000014.1, read as the reverse complement.
GGAAGCCCGCCTCGTAGGTTTTGCCGCTGTCGGGGAGAATGTCGCAGGCTTTGGCTGCCCGTCCCGCAAAAACGGGAAGTACTCCTGTCGCCATGGGGTCGAGAGTGCCCCCGTGACCGAGACGTTTCATTTTAAGTATGCCCCGCATTTTGGCGATAACGTCGAAACTTGTGAACCCTGCGGGTTTGTTTACGCATATTACGCCGCAAAGCTCGGCTGCCGAATTTTCGGCGGCATTTTTTACGCAAGCCATAGGTCTATCCCCAGCGCGGGAGCTATGCCCGAGAGAAGTTTCAGCTTAACGTCCTCAAGGTCGCCCTCGAGGGTGCAGCCCGCCGCCTTGACGTGTCCCCCGCCGCCGAATTTGCGGCATATGGCGGACACGTCCGCGTCAGAGGCGGAACGCATTGAAACCTTGAATTTGCCCCGCTCCTTTTCCTTGATGATAACCCCGACTTTCACGCCCTCAACCTGCACGCTCATGCCCGAAATGCCCTCGAATTCCTCCTGGGCAAGACCCGTCTCCTTAATGGTTTCGAGGGTGACGGCAGCCATTGCACACTTGTCGTCGAGGTAAAACTCCATTGCGGAGTTGATGTACTGCTCCACTTTAAGTCTGGCGCGGCTTTTTACGTCGAACATTTCGCGGTTTATCCGCTCCAAATTTATGCCGTAATCCATAAGCTTGGCGGTGATGATGTGGGCAAGCCGCGTGGTGTTGCCGTACTTAAAACAGCCCGTGTCGGTGGCAATGCCCGTGTAAAGGCACTCGGCGATGAGTTTGTCAAGGGGCACTTCCATTTCCGCCAGCACGCGGTAGATTACCTCGCAGGCTGCGGCGGCGTCGGGGTACACCAAAAGCTGCTTGGCGTACTCGGTATTGGAGATGTGGTGGTCGATGCACAGGTCAACATAGCTGCCGTACTGAGCAAGTTTTGAACCCAGCAGCTTGGGGTCGGCAACGTCCACCGCCACGATTGTATCGGGGGTAAATTTCTGCGGCTCGTAATGGTCGTGCATATAATAATACCTTTTGGGGAACTCGTCGGAGCACACCACATTGGCGTTTTTGCCGATTTTCCGCAGGGCGAAACAAAGCCCGAAACCGCTGCCCATGGTGTCGCCGTCGGGGCTTTGGTGGGTTAAAATGTAGTAATTGTCGTGGGCTTTGAGGAAATCGGCTGTTTCCTTTAAATTTATCTGCATATTAATTCTCCATATCCTCGTCGTCTTTGATTTCGATTTTTTCAAGCATGCGGGCGATTTCAGCCGAGTGCTCGATTGAGTCGTCGGCAATAAATTTCAGCTCGGGGCACTTTTTAAGGTGCAGCCTGTTGGAAATATGCCGCCTCATCATTCCCGAGGCGCTTTCAAGACCTTTCACGGCGGTTTTGGCGGCATCAGTACCCTCTATGCTTGAAATATAGACCTTGCAGTGGGAGGCGTCTCCGGAAAGCTCCGTCCGCACCACCGAGACAAGTCCCGCGTTAACACGGGGGTCTTTTATCTCCTCGCGGATAAGTCCCGAAATTTCCCGCTTTATATCCTCGGACATACGCCCGTTTCTGAAGTTAGCCATAAACATTTCCTCCCTTGACAGTGTACAGTGTAAAGTGTACAGTGTATAGTTGCTCCGATAAATTTAACTGTCAACTATCAACTGTCAACTGTACACTGTCAGTCGGGTCTGTATTCCTCCATATAGTATGCCTCGAAAATATCGCCCACATGAATGTCGTTGAATTTTTCAAGGGTGATACCGCATTCGTAACCCTCGGCAACCTCTTTCACGTCGTCCTTGAAACGCTTAAGGCTGGACATCTTGTCGTCGGCGATGATAATGCCGTCCCGAACTACACGTATATCCGCGCTGCGGGTTATCTTGCCGTTCAGCACGTACGAACCCGAAACCGTTCCCACGCTTGAAATTTTGTACACCTGCCGAACCTCGACACGTCCCAGATTGACCTCGCGGAATTTCGGCGCGAGCATGCCTTTCATGGCGGTGGTAATCTCTTCGATGGCGTCGTAAATAATTCTGTACAGGCGAATATCCACGCCGTCTCTTGCGGCGTTGTCTGCGGCAACGGGGTCGGGGCGGACGTTAAATCCTACAATTATCGCGTTTGAGGCGTTGGCAAGCATTACGTCCCCCTCGGAGACAGCTCCCACCGCGCCATGAATAACCCGTACTCTTACCTCGTCATTGGTAAGTTTTTCCAAAGACTGTTTTACAGCCTCAACCGAGCCTTGAACGTCCGCCTTGACGATAATCGGCAGCTCCTTAATCTCGCCCTGCTCAATCTGGCTGAACAGGTTGTCGAGGGTGACTTTCTGATACTGCTTGAATTGCTCTTGCTTAGCCTCGTGTTTACGCTGCTCCACAAGCTCACGGGCGAGACGTTCGTCCTCAACGGCGTTGAAAATATCGCCCGCCGAGGGTACCTCGTCAAGTCCCGTAATTTCCACGGGGTAAGAGGGTCCCGCCTCTTTCACCACCTGACCCTTGTCGTTGGTCATCACGCGGACGCGTCCCAAAGAAGTGCCCGCGATAATGATGTCCCCCGTATGGAGAGTACCGTTCTGCACCAAAAGGGTTGCGATAGGACCTCTGCCCTTGTCAAGCCGCGCCTCGATAACAGTACCCTTTGCAAGCCTGTTGGGGTTGGCTTTGAGTTCCGCAACCTCGGCTACAAGCAGGACGTTTTCAAGCAGCTCGTCTATGCCCTGACCCGTTTTTGCGGACACGGGCACGCAGATTACATCGCCGCCCCATTCCTCCACGACGAGGTCGTATTCGGTGAGCTTTTGCTTTACAGCCTCGGGGTTCGCCCCCTCTTTGTCCATTTTGTTTATGGCGACGATTATGGAAACCCCCGCCGCCTTTGCGTGGTTGATAGCCTCGATGGTCTGGGGCATTATGCCGTCGTCCGCAGCAACCACAAGAATGGCAATATCTGTTATCTGCGCGCCCCTTGCACGCATTGATGTGAACGCCTCGTGTCCCGGGGTATCGAGGAAAGTTATCTCCCTGCCGTTGCAGGCGACGCGGTACGCGCCGATGTGCTGGGTAATTCCCCCCGCCTCGGTGGAGGTAACGTTTGCGTTGCGTATCTTATCGAGGAGAGAGGTTTTGCCGTGGTCGACGTGACCCATAACAACCACCACGGGAGCGCGCTCTATGCCGTCCTCGTCCTTGTCCTCGGAGTCGTCGATGAGCCGTTCCTCAATGGTAATAATTACCTCTTTCTCCACCTTTGCCCCCAGTTCCTCCGCAACGAGAGAGGCTGTGTCAAAGTCGATAACCTGATTTATGGTGCACATTTCGCCAAGCTGCATAAGTTTTTTGATGACCTCGCTTGCCGCCACCTTAAGCCGCATGGCAAGCTCCGAAACAACGATTTCGTCGGGGATAAGCACTTTCAGCTGCTGCTTTCTCGCCCGCTCCAGCTCCAAACGGCGGAGCTTTTCCGTCTCGGTCTCTTTTTTGTTTGAGTACTGCTGGCTCTTGCGCTGCTGAGACTTTTGGGTGAGCTTTTGCTTTTTGGAAAAATTATCCTTTTTACGGCTGCCGCCGCCTGTGGCGTTAGCCATGTTGTCGTATTTTTCGTTGTATTTGTCCATTTCGACGTAAGAGCCGCGGGTGTCCACCTTATGGATTTTTTGGTCGACGACGGCGGTGCTGTCCGCGAATTTAACGTCCAGCTTTTTCTTGCCCCGCTGCTGTTCGGCGGGTTTGCTCTGCTGTTTCTGCTCGGACTTTTTCTTGTGTCCCCCCTGCAAAACCTGCCGGGTGTCGAAACGGTCGTTTTTGGATTTTTCCTGCTTTTCCGTTTTGTCGGACTTCTCCTCGGTTTTTTCGGGAACGGCGGGTTTCTCCGCAGGTTTTTCCGCAGGAGCGGCTTTGGTTTCCTCTTGCTTTGCCTCCGCGCTCTCTTCCTTTTTGGCGGACTTTTTGGGTTTTTCCGTTTTCTCCGCCTTTGGGGTTTTTTCGGACTTTTCGTCCTTTTCCGTAACGGAGGATTTCTCCGAAACGGAGGACTTCTCCGTTTTTTTTGCTGCGGGCTTTTTCTCCTTTTTGGGAGTTTCCTTTTCCGCCTTTTCGGGCTTTTCCGCTTGGGCGGGCTTGTCGTACCTTGCGGCAAAATATTCCTCAAAGGACTCCACCTGATTTTCCTGCGAGAAAAGTTCCAGCACCCTATTCATTTCCTCCGCCGTTATCGAGGCGGCGGGTTTTTTGTTAATATCCAGCTTTTCCCTTAAAAAGTCCGCCAGCGCCTGACCCGTTACTTTCAAGTCCTTAGCCGCGTCCGTAATTTTAATCTTTGGTTCTTTCGATGTACTCATAGGCTGTGTACCCTCCGTTTATACATTATTCTGTAATTTCGTTATCACATATTTCAAGAGCTTTTTTCGCAAAGCCCTCGCCGCAAACCGTAAGTATACCCGCTTTTTTTCCCACCCGGAAGTGTATCTCGTCAATGGTGGAAACCGTTTTCGCAACGGGTACGTTTTTTCTGTCCGCGAAGTAGCGGACTTCCTTTTCCGTCTTTGGGGAAACGTCCGCCGCCACGATTACCGCCGCCGCCTTTCCCTCCGCCAGAGCCTCTTTCATCGGGTCGAAACCCATTGAAAGCTGCCCCGCTTTCCTGCATATCGTCATCAGGCTGAGAAGTTTATTCACTTTCCCTCAGCTCCTTTTCCATTTCATCATATACCCCGTCCGAGATTTTGCAGGAGAAAGCCTTTTCAAGCCGCCGCGATTTCCGCGCCTTTGCGAAACACTCCGCGCTTTTGCAGATGTACGCTCCCCTGCCCGCTTTCTTGCCCGTAAGGTCTATGGAAATTTCCCCCTCGGGGGATTTCACCGCCCTTATAAGCTCTTTTTTCGGTTTCATTTCGCCGCAGCCGAGGCACATTCTCATCGGTACTTTTTTTATCATTTTTACACCCCTAAGCAATGGGTTTTTCCGGCTTTATGTCTATCTTGTACCCCGTAAGCCGCGCCGCCAGCTTTGCGTTCTGACCCTTGTTGCCGATTGCCAGCGAAAGCTGATTGTTGGGGACAATTACCACGCAGGACTTCTGCTCGCTGTCCGCCTCTATGTCAACCCGCAGCACGTTTGCGGGGGAGAGGGCGTGGGCGATAAATACGGCGGGGTCTTCGTCCCACACTATTATATCTATCTTTTCGCCCCGCAGCTCGTTGACGATGCCGCCGATACGGCTGTGCCTGGGACCTATGCACGCGCCCACCGGGTCAACGTTCTTGTCCTTCGACCAAACCGCGATTTTCGTTCTTGCGCCTGCCTCCCGGGAAATGGATTTAACTTCCACCGTACCGTCGTAAATCTCGGGGATTTCAAGCTCGAAGAGGCGTTTCACCAAATCCTTGTGGGTGCGGGAAACCTTTACCATAGGCTTTCTGTCGGGGTTGATGATGTCCGCCACGTAAAGTTTCACAATGTCCCCCTCTTTCAGGACTTCCCCGGGTATCTGCTCGTTTTTGTATAAGTACACCTCGTTCTTGTCGATTGTCAGTGTGGCGTTGCCGCTTTCCGGCTCTATTCTCTGCACCGTTGCCGAAACAGCCTCGTGGAGCTTGCCTTCAAACTTTTCGATGTACTGCTGCCGCTCGAAAGTTTTTATTTCGGTGCGGATAGCCTGTTTGGCGTTCTGCGCCGCCACACGCCCGAACTGGGACGTTGCCAGCTTGTATGGAATAACCTCGTCAACAGCCACCGGGTGACCCAAGTACGCCGCAGCCTCCTCCACGGTTATCTCGCTCATGTCAAGGGGCAGCTCCTCCACCACGGTGCGCATAAGGGTTATCTCAAACTTTTCCTCTTCGGGGACTATCTCGATTAAAAAGTCCTCGCAGTAGGGGTACTCCTTTTTAATCGCCCTTGCGATGCCCTGCTTGATTTTTTCCACCAGCAAGTCCATAGGTATGCCGTTTTCCTTTGCAAGAAGTTCCAAAGCGGCAAAAAATTCTTTGTTATTCATTTTTCCAAAAACCTCCTATTTAGAAATTAGATGTTAATATTTCTGTAGGGCGGGGGCTCTGCTCCCGCCTGTTTATAAGATTTAATTAATTTAAAAGGCGGGAGCAAGCCCCCGCCCTACAATGCGGTACGCCAAATAAAAAATTATTAATTATTAATTATCAAGTTCGTCATCATCGTAAAGTTTCACAAACGCCGTGTCGGACAGCTTTATCTCCCTGTCCCCCTTTTCCGTGACGACGGAAATGCTGTCCTTATTATAACCCTTGAGGACGGCAATAAACTCCTTTTCGCCGTCGGTTTCGCGGATATAGCGTATTCGCACGGGGCATTCCAGGTACTCCGCAAAATGCTCGGGACGCCTTAGCTGCCGCCCCAGCCCGGGAGAACCCACCTCCAGCATATAGCTCTGCTCGATAGGGTCAGCCTTGTCGAGAGCCTCGGAGAGGGGTCTTGTCATAGCCTCGCAGTCGTCCATATCCACCGCGCCGTCCGCCCGCTCGATAAGCACCCGCAGATACCACATTGCCCCCTCTTTTTCAAAGGCGACGTCCCAAATTTTCAGATTTAAGCTGTCCGCAATGGGCTTTGCCATTTCGTAAACCAGCGCGGCGGTGTTCCCGCCTTTTTTTCCTGCCATTCAACAACCTCCGGAATACAGCACAAAAGACCGAGGAAGTCCCGGTCTTTTATGCACTGTTATAATGATATGTATATTATACCACATAATTTCTCAAATTGCAAGGGTTTTTTCAAAATTTTTCATTTTCGGCGAAAATTTTCCTTTATTTGTAACCCGTACCGAACAGGTTTTGCCGTTTTTATCAACAGTTGCACTCACGTTTTGTGCAGTCCTACAAAATTTCAAAAATTTCAAAAAAACTTTTCTCAAAGTTGCACGTTCGTGTGCAACTTTTTGCGTTTTGACGCTATTGGTAGAGGGGTAAATAAATTTTTGGGAGTTGAAAAAAATGGCTGAACTCAGCAAGGACTTCAAGGGCGTATGGATACCGAAAGAAATATGGCTGGACAAACGTCTGAATGTTCTTGAAAAAATAATTCTTGCGGAAATAGACAGTCTTGACAATGACGAAAAAGGCTGTTATGCAAGCAACGACTATATTGCCGAATTTTGCGGGTGCAGTAAAACAAAGGCGTCCACCGCAATTTCAAAGCTTATTGATTTAGGCTGTCTTTCCGCTGTACATTTTGACGGCAGAAAGCGAAAACTGAAAAGCAGACTTTCAAAAAATGAAAGGCAGACTTTCAAAAAGTGTACGGCAGACTTTCAAAATTTGAAAGAAATTAATATAAATAATAATACAGATAATATATCGTCCGTTCCGTCCGACGAGAGAGATTTTTCGGCTGAAAAGGCGGACAAAAATACCGCCTTTATTTCCGTCAAAGAGGCGGCTGAGCATATTTATTCGGCGTACCCCCGCAAAGAGGGCAAGGCTAAAGGCTTTGAGCAAATCAAACAGCTGCTAAAGGGGAAAAACATCAGCGGCATAGGACGGGTGAAATTCAACCACGAACAGCTTTTCTGCGCTGTCAGAGACTACGCTATAGACTGCGAGGAAAGCGGCAGAGAAACGAAATTCATTCAGCTTTTCGGCACGTTTATGGGCAAGACCGTGATTGATTACGCCGAAAAATCCGCCTGCGGCTATGAGGAATATATGCAGAGAAAATACGGCGAGGAATGGCGGTCGGTTAAATTTGTTTACAAGACTTAGCCGCTGCTGCCGAAACCGCCCGTACGCTCACCGTCGGCGCAGTCGTCGTAAGTTATGCCGAACGGCAGGAAAACCCCTTGCATAAAGGCTTTCCCCGCCCCGAGGCTTACCGCCGAGGAAACGGAAATTTTTGCCATAATATGCCCTTGATTTTCCGCGCCGTAGTAGTCGCTGTCAATAATTCCCACCGTGTTTTCAAGGCGGAAACCGTGCTTAAAGCCCAGCCCGCTGCGGGGGTAGAGGGTCAGAACCCAGCCCTCGCGGATTTCCGCGCGGATACCCGTGGGGATTGTCACGCTTACGCCGGGGGCGAAGTCCACATCAGCCGGCAGGAAAAAATCATACCCCGCCGACCCCGCCGTGGCGCGTTTGGGCAGGATTATTTTTTCGTAAATTCCCTCAATTTTTTCCTGCGTAAAATTTGGGAAAAGTCCGGTAAAATCCGTAAAAAAACGGTCAAATCCGACCTTTTCAAACCGCGCTGTTCTTTCCGTAAAAATCACCGCTTTCGCTGTTTTTTTGTAATTATAGCACATTTTTTACGGGTTGTCAATTGTTTGATTTGGGGTGAAAATGTTGTTTGTCTGCTAAACCGCCGTATTATACCAAATAATAATTTAACCATATCCCCATACCCCCTTGAAATCCCCCAAAAAACAGTGTATAATTAATCTATACTTTAAGAAAGGTCTTTGAGAAAATGAAAGTGGAAATTTTTACCGACGGCGCTTGCTCGGGAAATCCCGGTCCCGGGGGGTACGGCGCGATTTTGCGGGTCGGGGAGCACGTCAAGGAAATCTCAGGCGGCGCGCCCGACACCACCAACAACCGCATGGAGCTTATGGGCGTTATCGCCGCGCTGTCCGCGCTTAAGTACCCCTGCGAGGTTGTGCTGACAACCGACAGCAAGTACGTCGCGGACAGCGTTACAAAGGGCTGGGCGAAAAAATGGCGTGCAAACGGCTGGATAAAATCCGACAAAAAACCCGCCCTCAACGCCGATTTATGGGAGCAGCTCCTTGACCTGCTTGAGGTTCACAGCGTGCGGTTCGTGTGGGTCAAGGGGCACGCGGGACACCCCGAAAACGAACGCTGCGACGAGCTTGCGGTTATGGAGCGGGATAAATTTTCCACGCCTTAATACGTACTAATACGTATATCGCACCGCCCCTCAACGTCAAACGCCGCAAAATATTTCTCTTCCAAAGGTATCCATTTTTCTTGGAAAATCTTGGCTTTTTCCCTGCCCTCACGCCGGGTAATCCGCCGCAGCCGCTCATCGGGGGAAACCGTCAGAAACGCCCGTATACCGTAAAAATCCCACAAATCGGGGTGCAGACAGTACGCTCCCTCCACGACGTTCACCGCCGCCGCTTTTACGGAAATTTTCTCCCCGAAGGTTTGGGTTTTGCAGTCGTAGGGTCGGTAGGAAATTACGTCCCGGCCGCGTTTCAAGGGTTGCAGGACTTCCGCCAGAAACCGCTCGCGGTCGGCGTTTCCCCCCGGCTCGGCAAGCCGTTCCGCCGTACGCTGTTCGGGGCGGAGAAAAAAGTCGTCCATATGAAAAACCGCGCAGCCGATTTCCTCCTGCAAACGCCTTGCCAGCGTGGTTTTCCCTGCGGCGCACCTGCCGTCGATACCGACTATCAGGCGTTCACCTTTGGGAAAATTTTCAATTAATTGGAGTAAATTTTCCATATTCAGTTACCGTTTTCCAAAAATTCCGCCAAACGCTTTTTTAAGAGTTCGTACCTAAGCCGCTTTTCCTCTTTAGCGAAGTGAACCTCACGAAATTGCTCGTGAACGTCGTCGTACACAAGGTTTGCGGCTTTTTCGCCGAACTGCTCGCTTGTCAGGTCGAAACGGCAGTCCCCCACCACGTTGTAGCAGTGGAAATTCCCGCCATCCATGGGTATGCCGTAAACCTTGCCGCCGAAAACGTCCTGCGCCAAAAAGGCGGTGACGGAGCATTGCCCCTTAGTTTTGTTTTCGGCTGACCACTCGCCGCGGTGGCGGGGGGCGCAGGTTTCGGCGCACCAAACCTCGCAAAGTGCGGCGTACAGGTCGTTTGGGGTTTTTATTTTTTGGCTGAAATCCCTCGCAGCGGGGGCATCTGCTGTTTCCGAGCCGTAGAAATTGTACTTCATGGCAAGTCCTCCCAAAATTTTATTTAAAATTATTTTAGCACATTTTTGGCGGGACGTCAAATCGCTGCCGTTTTTTGGCAATAAAAAACGAACGCAGACATACCGCGTTCGCAATTTAATTACTGCTGCTTGTTGTTAGTGCCCATAAGCCTCTCAAGGATTGACGCCGCGGAAATATTGAACACACCGCCGAAAGTAAAAGCCTTTGATTTTTTTTCTTTCAGCTCCTTCTTTTCCTGGCGCGTGCGGTATCTGTAGCCGTCGCTGTCCTTTGAGGAATAAACGCCCGAATCCTCGGTATCCTCGCCCTTGACGTACTTGTCGTACTTAGACGTGGTAACGCTTTCCTTTTCGTCCGTCTTGTCGGTTTTGCTCTTAACGGCGGTCTGCTGAACGTCTTTCAGCGACGAGGAAGAGCTGATGCTGCTTACAGCCATGGTTTTAACCTCCTTTGCGAAAATTTCAATTCATCACACTTATTATAGCACCTGCGGGGGTTTTTGTCAAGGGGGTATTTTATTAATTATTAACCGCGTACAAATTCGTCTCCCAAGCGGGAATATAAAGCCTGTGCCGAACATAAAATTTCAGCTCGGGATTGATACTTTTTATCAGTAACGGCAATTCAAACATATCCTCGTTTCGGTGGTAGAGAGAACAGATTATTTTCGCGCCGTTTTTGATGTGATTTTTTGCACCCAATAACGCCTCCCGCTCGCCGCCCTCAACGTCAAGTTTTAGCAGAGAAACCCTTTCGCTGACGGCATTGTCCACCGACAGGACGGGGATCTCAACGGTCTTGCCCGCACCGCCCGC
>JAMPDU010000149.1 GCA_023665505.1 Ruminococcus sp. | reverse complement strand
CACGCCGTGGAGAGCAAGGGGTATAGCCGTCCACAGGTACTTTTTGATGCCGCCGTAATAGTGGGTTTTGAACAGCGCCACCTCGTTGTCCTCGTAAAGAGGGTTCTGCTTTAAGTCGAGGCGGGGGGAATCGATATGCGCCGCCGCAAGCCGCACGCCCTTTTCAATGGGTTCTTTGCCGATAACCGCAAGGATAACCGCCTTGCCCCTGTTGCAGAAGTAAATTTTGTCCCCGGCTTTGAGAGCCTCGCCCGGGGCGTACTCCCGGAAACCCTCTTCCTTTGCGAGAGTTATCGCCGTCTGCACCGCCTCCCGCTCGGTTTTGGAGCTGTCCAGAAAGTCCTTGTAGCTTTCGCAGAAGTCGTCGCACTCGGCGATTTGCTGCTCGGACATAATAAGCCCTCCGTGTTTTTTCTGCATAAAGAGCTTTTCTTTCAAAAGCTCGGCTGCTGATTTTTCTTTTGACATAAAAAATTCCTCCTATTAAATAATGATACTGTAGGGCGGGGGCTCTGCTCCCGCCTTTTTAAACAAAATGGTTATATTAGGCGGGAGCAAGCCCCCGCCCTACGATGGACGTTCATTTATTATACAAATTAGTATAACCCTCATACGCCGTCATAACCTTGTGTACGTAATGTTTCGCCGTGCTTGACGGCATATCGTCCAAGGTTTTGCCGTCGGAGCTGTACTCGGGATTTTCAAGCCACTCGTTGACGCTGCCCCTGCCCGAGTGGTACGCCGCTATCGCCGTCTCTATGTCGCCGTACTCGTCGTACAGCAGTTTTATCAAATAGCTGCCGTACTCGATGTTGTACTCCGGGTCGTACATATCCCCGTACTCAACCTCCCGTTCGTCCCCCATGCGGAACTTTACCCAGTCGAACGCGTCCTCCATAAGCTGCATAAGACCCCTCGCGCCCACGTCCGAGACGGCTTTTTCGTCAAAGCCGCTTTCCGTCTTTATCACCGCGTATATGAGGTACTTGTCAAGACCCGTTTCGGCGGCGGCTTTTTCAACGTACCCGCTGTACTCTATGGGGTAAATATATTTCTTGCTAATGCTTTCGATATTGCACACAACCCACGCCAAACAGCCGATAAGCAGTATCAGAACCGCGCCGCTAAGCCTCTTCAGCATTGTAATACTCCTTAATTTTTTCCGCAACCTCTTTTGCTTTTTCTTGCAGCAGCTCCACGGACTTGTTATTCTTGATGATAAAATCCGAATGGTTCACAAAAAATTTTTCGGAATGCTGGGAGGAAAATCTTTCCTTTACCTGCTCGGCGGAAATGCCGTCCCGTTTCAGAATACGCTCGGCGCGGTTTTTCTCCGACGCGGTTACGCTGATAATCAAGTCGCAGAAATCGTCCGCCCGGCTCTCGAAAAGGGTGGGGGCGTCAAGCAGCACGTACTTTTTCTTTTCGTCGGTGTATTTATTTATCATCTGCAAAATTTCGTAGGTTATGTACGGATAGCTTATGGCGTTTAGCTGTTTCAGCTTTTCCTTGTCCTCGAAAACGATGTCGGCGAGCCGCTGCCTGTTAAGGCTGCCGTCCGGGGAGAGAATGTCCCTGCCGAAACACTCCGCCGTTTCCTCGAGACAGGGCGAACCTTTTTCCATAATTTTCCGCGCGATTTGGTCGGCGTTTATTACGGCAAAGCCGCTTTCGGCAAACACCCGGCAAACTGTAGTCTTACCCGCTCCGCTCTGACCCGTCAGACCTATTACCGCCGTATCGGGTGAATCACTCATGATAAAATTCCTCCTAATAGATGTAAGAAATTCAGAAGTAAGATGTAAGAATTTCTGAAATTTTTTTACTTAAATCCCTATAAAAATGCTGCAAATTTTTTAGAAACTATTTTCTTTTGCAATTTTCAAAAAGCTCGTCGCAGGAAATGTCGATAAAATCGTTCCAAGACAAACCGTATCCACCGGGGTCGATTTGAAAAGACGAAAAAAAGCTTTTATTCTGTATCAGCGGCTTAAACATTTCGTATTTTTCCGCCAATGGTTTAATGTCGTAAATCCCCGTCTCGCCGTTTTCAAACGAAAGCAGGATATTGAAATTTTCAAGCGGCTTTGCCGATTTCAGTTTGCAGTGCATAATAAACTCCTATCAAATGCAATTTTTTTGTAGGGGCGAGGTTTTCTCGCCCGCAGGTATGTGACAGCGGGACGGGAAACCCGTCCCCTACGGAATGCTGCTACAAATCTATAACCTCAAACCCGGCAGCCCTAAGCAGCCTGTTGTACACCGCCAAACCCACGCCCGTCTGCTCGGGGCATTCCGCGTAAACCCGTTCCGCGCCCCTTTCGTCAAGCTCCCGAAGTACCGCGAAAAGCCTTGCCGCCTGCTCCTCGGAAGTCTTTCCGTAAGGCAGGGCGGGAACGCTAAGTCCCCCCAAAGCCTCAAAGGGCATGGCGTACACGTTTTCGGCGGCGTTGGCGTTCACAAAGTCCGCAAAACGCTCCTCGCTGCCGCGAACCACCGTCACCCGCGCTTTCGGTGAGTAGTGCCTGTACTTCATTCCCGGCGAGCGGACGGTTTCTCCCGCCCCCGCCGCCTCGGTAATGTGCCTGTCCGCGACAACCTCGCCGAACTCGGCAAGCTCTTCCGCCGAAACAAAACCCGGGCGCAGTACGCGTATTACCCCGTTTTCAAAGGAAATAACCGTGCTTTCCACCCCCACGGGGCAGCTGCCGCCGTCTATCACTGCGGGAATTCGCCCGCTCATGTCGTCCATAACGTGGGCTGCCGTGGTTGGACTTGGACTTCCCGACAAATTCGCCGAGGGCGCTGCGATAGCCTTGCCGCTTGCTTTTATGAGACGGCGGGCGGCGGCGTGGTACGGAATGCGTATTCCCACCGTGTCAAGTCCGCCGCTGGTAATGTTTGGCACTCTGTCTCTTTTGGGCAGAACCATTGTCAGCGGTCCGGGACAAAAACGTTCCGCCAGTTCATAGGCTATTTTCGGCACGTTTTTGGCGTACTCCTCAATTTGGGAGACTTCCGCCACGTGGACTATCAGCGGGTTGTCGCCCGGTCGTCCTTTGGCTTTGAAAATTTTTTCCACCGCGGAAACATTCTCCGCGTCCGCCGCCAAACCGTAAACCGTCTCCGTGGGCATGCCCACAAGCTCGCCGCCGAGTATCAGTTCCGCCGCGTAATTTATATCTTCCTCCGATGTCGTCAGAAGTTTTGTTTCATATGACATTTATTTCACCTAAAAATCAGTAATCGTTATTTTCAGACAGTTTCGCCGCCTGGTCGGCAGTAGCCAAAGCGTCGATAATATCGTCGAGAGCGCCGTTGAGTATGCTTTCAAGGCGGTACAGCGTAAGACCGATACGGTGGTCGGTAACGCGGCTTTCGGGGAAGTTGTACGTCCTTATCCTCTCGGAGCGGTTGCCCGTGCCCACCTGCGACTTCCTCTCGGAGGCGATTTTCTCGTTCTGCTCCTCCAGCATAGCCTCGTACAGCCGCGAACGGAGTATCTTCATTGCCTTGTCCTTGTTTTTGTGCTGGCTGCGCTCGTCCTGACATTCCACCACAACCCCCGTGGGCAGGTGTGTTATCCGCACCGCCGACTCGGTTTTGTTGATGTGCTGTCCCCCCGCCCCCGAGGCGCGGAAAACGTCTATCTTCAAATCCGCGGGATTTATTTCCAGTTCCACATCGTCCGCCTCAACCAGTACCGCAACCGTCACCGTGGAGGTGTGTATGCGCCCTTGAGATTCCGTCTCGGGCACGCGCTGAACGCGGTGTACGCCGCTTTCGTACTTAAAACGGGAGTACGCCCCCTCGCCCTCAACGCTGAAACTGATTTCCTTTATGCCGCCCAGCTCGGTGGCGTTTATGTTCAGCACGTCGATTTTCCAGCGGCGCGCCTCGGCGTACATTGTGTACATTCTGTAAAGCGAGTTGGCGAACAGCGACGCCTCTTCGCCCCCCGCGCCGCCCCGTATCTCGATAATGACGTTCTTGTCGTCGTTGGGGTCTTTGGGTATCAGCAGGATTTTCAGCTCCTCGCTGATTTCGTCAATGCGGGTACGGTTCTCGTCCAGCTCCATTCGGGCAAGCTCTTTCATTTCGCCGTCCGTGCCGCTGTCCTCCAAAAGCTCTTTGGCGTCGTCGGCGGCTTTTTTGCACTTGCAATACTCTCGGTACTTCTCCACAATGGGGGTAAGGTTTTTGTACTCTTTCATCAGGGAGGCGTAAAGCTTATTATCGGCGATAACCTCCATATCCGTAAGTTTTTCGCTTATTTCGCCGTACTTTTCCTCGGCGGACTTTAATTTTTCAAACACGGTTCGCTGTTCCTTTCAAATTTTATCTGTTAGGCGGGAGCGTGCCGGTACAGGCTGCCCCCGCCCTGCGTTAATTACGTTAGGCGTTACCCTTGGGGACGTTCCACGGATTTTACATTTTTTTCTATTTTGCTCCGTGAAACCATAATCTCATGCCCGCAGCCCTCGCAGCGGAGCTTAAAGTCCATACCCGCCCTAAGCACCAGCATACGCTTGCTGCCGCAGGGGTGGGATTTTTTCATTATCAGAACATCGTTTATTTGTACATTCAACAAAATCAATTCCTTTGTAAAATATTTAAATAAAACACGTCCGTAGGGGCGGGGTCTCCCCGCCCGCCGATGTAAATTTCTGTAACCGCGGGACGGGAAACCCGTCCCCTACAGATTTGTAAGAATTTGTAAAAAATCTTGCCTCTAATCGCTTATTTCTATTATACCACATTTTATACCGATAAGGCAATTATTTTCAGCAATATTTTCAGAAATTCTAAACAAAATAAAAAATAACACGTATATTTTACCCAAAAAAAAGCGAATTGCACAAAATATAATATAAGGAGAACATTTTTTTATGAAAATAACAGCCCATTTTGACTCCGCCGACAGCGCGGATTTTGCCGCGGGGGCATTGAAAAACGCCCTGTCGCCTCTCGCCTCCGTGGACGCGCGGGAAGAGTACCCCAACCCCCGCCGGGGAAACACCGTGAACGCCTTTGCGGCGTTTAACACCGCGACCTACAACCCCGCCTACGCCATGCCCATGATAAACGCGAACGACGCCGACCCCGCATTGTACGAAAACGATTACACCTCCGCAAAGCACGTTTTGGAGGTAGTTTGCCGCAGCGAGGAGGCGGCTGCTGCGTCCCGCATTATTATCGGGCACGGGGGGAGAGATATTACCAGATTATAGCAGTAATAAATTGAGAGGCAAAATGCAAGAAAAGGGACGCGTTTATACCGTCCCTATAATTTTGGAAAAAATTCCCGCATATCCCCTCCCCAAACGGCATAGAATTGAAAAGCAGAAAAAATTTACTGTACGATTTCCAAAAATGGGAATTTGTAACAAAACTCGGGAGGTACAAAATGAAAAAATATTGTCCTGAGGGCGAGCTGTTTATGTCGCCCGATAACCAAAGCTGTATCAAATCAATTTTCGCTTTGCAGGAGGCTATGCTCCAGGGGAAAATCCTCGAGGCGCGGGTGCTGATCTGCGACAACGACCACGATCTGCGGATCGACCTGCCATGCGCCAAAGGCATAATCCCCCGCGAAGAGGGCGCGCTGGGCATAGCCGAGGGTACGACAAAAGACATCGCCCTGATAACCAAGGTCAACAAGCCCGTCTGCTTTAAGGTCAAGCGGATTTTAAAGGAGGAATCGGGGTACACCGCCGTACTCTCCCGCCGCGAGGTCCAGCAGGAGTGCATGGAGGAATTTATTTCGGGGCTCACCCCGGGGGACGTTATCCCCGCCAAAGTCACCCATTTGGAGCAGTTCGGGGCGTTTGTGGACATCGGCTGCGGAATACCCTCGCTGATACCCATTGACGCGATTTCCGTCTCGCGGATTTCCCACCCCTCCGACCGTTTTCAGACGGGGCAGGACATCTTCGTGGTCATCAAGGACGTCAGCGGGGGCAGAGTGTGGCTTTCCCACAAGGAGCTGCTGGGCACATGGGAGGAAAACGCCGCCCGTTTCAATTACGGGGAGACGGTTTCGGGAATAATACGCAGCGTTGAGGATTACGGAATTTTCGTGGAGCTTGCCCCAAACCTTGCGGGACTTGCCGAGCCGAAAGAGGGCGCGGCAGTGGGACAGCACGCAAGCGTGTACATAAAGGCGTTAATTCCCGAAAAAATGAAAGTCAAGCTGATTATTGTGGACGTTTTCAGCGGCACGCACGTTCACCGTCCGCCGGAGTATTTTATCACCGAGGGGCACATTGACCATTGGCGGTATTCCTCGGAGTTGTCTCCCAAGGTTATTGAGAGTAGGTTTTGATGTGGGGGGACTTGCCTGTACCGGCATGTCCCCCGCCCTTGTTCCCAAACGTCGGCGATACCGGCAGAACCTTTGACAGCGCTTGCATAAAAATTAAGGCAATACCTCACCAAATTCCGTGAAGTATTGCCTTAAAATTACGTCGGAATAATTTTATAAAGCACCGTATTTTCAAACTCCAGCGGGCGGTTATACCTGAAAAACACAATGCCGTCGCAGGGTGCGGAAACAGTGCCGATAACGTTCCCCTCCAGCGGGTCGAGAATTTCGCACAGAGGCTCGCCCTTGACAAATTCGTCCCCGGTTTCCACAAAGCTGCGGTAAATTCCCGCCGCGGGTGAGTGGATTTGTACAAGTTTGCTTTCCTCCAAAATTTCCGTTTGAAAGCCCGGGGAAACCTTTGCTGTTATTATTCCGCGGTTTGCCATAAATCTGACGATAGCGTCCACCGCAAGTTTGGCGGACTTTTCGTCCACAGTATCGGTGGCGTTGGTGTACAGCGAAAAAGCCTTGGTTTCCCAAATCTGCCAGTTGTAATTTAGCGTTGTGGTATCGTAGGGTCGGGGCGTTCTCAAAAAAGCGTACCGCAAGCCGAAATCATTCATAAGACCGTGGTCGGTAAAACCCGTCTCCATAAGCTTGACGTGGGGGAGAAAGTCCCCCTGCTGATAAAAGCTGGCAAGCTGTACCCCGTATGAGTAATGCTGAATTTGGGAGAAAAGCCCGTCCGCAATGCGCTGGGTCGTTTCCCCCAGACAGTAGCCGGGGAACATTCTGTTTATGTCGGTGTTGTCCATTGTCCAAAAGCGTTTGCCGATGTTCATTGAGTAGTAATTCACGCAGGGAATTATCAGAATTTCTTTCCCCTCGGCGATTTTTCCCTCGGTTTCAAGCCGTTTCATTGTCTGCACAAGCCGCGAGCAGACGTACATCTGCTGAATTTCGTTGCCCCGCATTGCACCGACAACGCATACCGATTTTTCGCCGTGACCGAACCCGAAACCCACAATATCCATACTTTCGCGGTAGGGGGATTTTATTGAAAATAACGTCTTTTTACGCATTCCGTTCACCTCCCAAAATACGCGCGATAAGCGAGCCGCCGTACACTATCGGGAACTCGCGCAGAG
>JAMPDU010000148.1 GCA_023665505.1 Ruminococcus sp. | reverse complement strand
TTGCGATTTGGAGCTGGAAACGTGACTCGAACACGCGACCTGCGCATTACGAATGCGCTGCTCTACCAACTGAGCTATTCCAGCGTAAAAACAAGTACTATTACATTATATATGAGAATTTTAAAAAAGTCAAGAGAAATTTTCAAATTTGTTTGAAATTTATAAAAAAGTATGTTATAATAGAGATGTTATTATATTTTTTTATATTTTTATAGGGAGGACGCTATGTCTCGTGCTAAAAAAAAGGTTTCCGCTTTCGCGGTTATCGAAATGATACTTATTATCCTGCTGGTGCTTATTATGGCGGCGATGATAGCTTTTAACTTTCTGTTCAAAAATAAGGGTGCGCCCGTGTCCGTTTTCGGCTTGAACTTCTACATAACCAAGGACGTTAAAATGCAGCCAAAAATTCCCAAGGACACCTTTATTATTGCCAAAAAGTCGGAAATCCCCAATATTGCGGAAAATTCCGTTATCCTTTGCAATGTGGGAGATTTTACCACACTTATCCGCGTCAAGGAAATTCGGCAGGAAGAGGGGAAAACCTACTATGTGGTAAAATATGACACCGACGACGATACCAAAGCTTTCCCCATAAGCGAGGACAATGTTATCTCAAAGGCTGTTCGGCAGGACGAAATTTTGGGCAAGGTGCTGAATTTCGCAACCTCGACAGTTGGCATTATAATCGCCGTGGTAATACCTCTCATATTTATTATTGCAATTCAGGTGGCGCGGATTTTGGGTATACGCCGCCTGGAGGAAGAGGCAGCCTCCCTCGACGATATTGACGGTTTTATAAGCTCCCGCGACGAGGAAAGCCCTGCCCCCGTTACTTTCAGCGAGCCTAAGTTTATCGAGGACGTGACGGGCAAGATACCTCCCGTGTCGAGATACGCGGTAAGCGAGCCGCCCAAAGACTTTATTCCCGCGCCTAAACCCGAGCCGAAACTTGAAAAGGTTCTTTCGGTGGACAACAGCGGACGGGCAGCTTATTCCCAGCGCCCCGCAAACGCAGATAAAGACGAAAGTTACCCGCTTTTTACATATGACAAACTTTCCAAAAACAGGGAACAGGAGAAAGAACCCGTAACCGTGGGCGCGGCAAAAGCCGTGTCAAGGGACGAGCTTTACCTCAACAAGCCCACGCGGATAGAGAGCGAAAAGCCTTTGACGGACGAGTTTTTGGACAAGTACGCGCCCAAGCCCGCCGTCAGCGAGGAGGAGACAAGTTCCGAAAGCGGCAGGTCGGTGGTTTTCACGCCTCATCTTAGCAACATTATTCCCGACAGCATTGCCGCGGTGCAGGAAAAAGCCGAAACCCCCAAGCAGCCCAAAAAATCGAGCTTTGAGGAAAGCGTGAAGTCCTACTACGAAAAGGTGGTCGTTCCCGAGGACATTAAGCTGCCCAACCCCGAGCCGGCGGAAACAATTACCATTCCCGAAAACGCGGTGCGCCCCAAGGAAACCCTTGCACCGCCAAAAAAGGCGAACAGCAGCAAGGCTCTTGCCGAGCTTATGAGCATTATCGACGCGGAGGAAACTAAACTTAAGAAATAGGTGATAAGGTGAAAAAAGGCATTATTTTTGATTTGGACGGAACGCTTTGGGACTCTTCCGAAAACGTGGTGAGGTCCTGGAACGAGGTTCTTGCCCGCAGGAGCGAGACGGACAGGCAAATTACCATGGAGGATATGCACGGCTATATGGGCAGGACTATGAAAAAAATTGCCGAACTTATGCTCCCCGAGCTGCCCGAGGAGGTTCGGGAGAATATTTTAAGAGAGTGCGAAACCTATGAAATCGAGTACCTGAAACACTGCGGCGGGGTTTTGTTTCCCGATTTGGAGGAGATACTGGCAGAACTTTCCAAGGAATATTTGTTATTTATTGTAAGTAACTGTCAGATAGGTTACATAGAATTATTTATGGAATATTACGGATTTGAAAAATATTTTACCGATACGGAAAATTTTGGGAACACGGGCAAAGAAAAAGGCGAGAACATTCGCCTTATTGCCGAAAGAAACGGTCTTGACAAGGCTGTCTATATCGGCGACACGCAGGGGGACTGCGACGCCGCCGACTATGCGGGAATACCCTTTATTCACGCGGCGTACGGCTTTGGGACGATTAACAGGGAAGTCCCCAAAATAGAAAAACTGCGGGAAATCGGGGAGGTTGTAAAGGCTATTCTTTAAGGAGGGGAACGGCTTGAAACACTGCGAAAGGTGCGGAATTGAATACGGAGGCTGTTACTGCCCGCTGTGCGGCGAGGGGGACGGCATTGCCGCTGCCGAAACCGACGTTATATCCGCGGAGGGTCTGCCGCCTTATGTGGAAGAGTTTCCGGTAATTGGGTATACGGGGGAAGAGCCGCCGAATTTCGCGGAACACCGTTTCGAGATTTACGAGCGAAATCTCCGCCTTGCGAGAATGACGCCGACGCCGAAAGAGGAGACGACGGTGTTAAACAAGCCCGTTATGCCGCTGATACAAATCAGAGACGACGGGGAGATAGTTCCCTACAAGCCGCCTAACCCTGTTGTGCAAAAGCTGCAAAATATCGGCAATGCGTTTAAAAATCCGTCCGCAAGTCGGAAAAAGGCTTTGAGCAAAACCGTTAAGAGATGTATTGCGGTCGGGTCTGTAATGTTTGTGCTTTTGGCAGTTATTGGTATAAGTTGGTTTCAGACTACGGATATATATGCCGATTATCGGTCGGAAAAAAGTCAGAAAGAGTTTGAAAAAAATTTTACCGAGTACCGAGCCGAGTTTGCCGAGTATATTGCGGGGTATCAAGGCACGGACGACAAATACAGCTGTATTTACGGCAAGGACAACGCGGTTATGCACCTTGTTTTCGACTATAATGATTTATATGATTTTGCCTATATAAACGATACGGGTAAAAATCTTTCTCTCGCGGATTTAAGCGAAATTTTTTCGGGCGCGGAGGGAATGGAAAATTTTGGGTTAATGCAGATATACTATCCAAGCGGCGCAAACGGTCAGATACAAATAAACGACGGGGTTCTCGATATTGAAAATGAAGATTTTATTTTAAGCACGGGTTTGAAGTACACCGAAAAAAATATTGAAAAAGGTCATTTGATAAAGCAGGGGGAGGCGTTTACGGGATATTTGGAAAAAATTTCATTCAGCGTACCGAAAGAAATTACCGTTAAAAGCGAAAGCGGGCTTGAATTGAAACTGACGTATAGCAGCGAGGAAGAGGATACTGTTCACAATCCGTATAAAAACCCCATTTACAGATATTCTTTTAAATTCACAAATACTTCGGACAGCGATATAGACAGCTTTTGCAAGGAATTTACGGGCGCGGAGTACGCTGATAAATTTTATTATTTAATTGCGGCTGATATTGAAACAAACGAAACCTTGTTTGCGGAATACTGGTCGGACGGCGTTCCTCAGCTTAACAGAGTTTACACGGTAAAGCCGGGAGAAACCGTGAGCGGAGAAATTTGGCTTAATTTTAAAGACGGGGATAAAGATTAATTTGACAAAAGATTGACAATCCCCCGAAAAGATGTTATAATAAAAATGTATTTTAATATGTGAAAGGACGATTTAAAAATGGGTTACACATTAACCGAAAAAATCTTAAAGGCGCACCTTGTTGACGGCGAGTTCGTCAAGGGCGGGGAAATAGGCATTCGCATAGACCAAACCCTCACCCAGGACGCAACGGGTACTATGGCTTACCTCGAATTTGAGGCTATGGGAGTTCCCAGGGTCAGGACGGAACGCTCCGTGGCTTATATAGACCACAACACCCTCCAGTCGGGCTTTGAAAACGCCGACGACCACCGCTTTATCGGCTCTGTCGCCAAAAAGCACGGCATTTACTTCTCGCGCCCGGGCAACGGCATTTGTCATCAGGTACACCTTGAGCGTTTCGGCGCGCCCGGCAAGACACTTATCGGCTCGGACAGCCACACCCCCACGGGCGGCGGTATAGGTATGATAGCAATAGGCGCGGGCGGTTTGGACGTTGCCGTGGCAATGGGCGGCGGCGCGTACTATATTACATACCCGAAAATCGTCAATGTTAAGCTGGCGGGCAAGCTCTCCCCTTGGGTGGCGGCTAAGGACGTTATTTTGGAAGTCCTCCGCAGAATGTCCGTAAAGGGCGGCGTTGGCAAGGTTATCGAGTACACGGGAGAGGGCGTGAAAACGCTTAGCGTTCCCGAACGCGCCACGATAACCAATATGGGCGCGGAACTGGGCGCGACCACCTCGATTTTCCCTTCGGACGAGATAACAAAGCAGTTCCTAAAAGCGCAAAAGCGTGAGGAGGTTTGGCAGGAGCTTTCCGCAGACCCCGACGCGCAGTACGACGAGGTTATCGAAATAAATCTCTCAGAACTTGCGCCGCTGGCGGCTTGTCCTCATTCGCCCGACAATATCAAGTCCGCCGAGGATTTAAAGGGTATGAAGATAGACCAAGTCTGCATAGGCTCGTGCACAAACAGCTCCCTTATGGATATGATGAAGGTCGCCCACATTTTAAAGGGCAAGACCGTTCATCCTGACGTTTCGCTGTCTATCGCGCCCGGCTCTAAGCAGGTGCTGAATATGCTTGCCCAGAACGGCGCGCTGGCAATTATGATAGACGCGGGTGCGAGGATTTTGGAAAGCGCCTGCGGACCTTGTATCGGTATGGGGCAGTCCCCCAACTCAAAGGGTATCTCCCTGCGGACGTTTAACAGAAACTTTGAGGGACGTTCGGGTACTAAGGACGGTCAGATTTATCTTGTTTCCCCCGAAATGGCGGCGGTTTCGGCGATTGCTGGCGTACTCACCGACCCGAGAACGCTGGGAGAAATGCCCGTATTTGAAATGCCCGAAGAGTTTGTCATCAACGACAATATGATAGTACCTCCCGCCGACGAGGCTGACATGGACAAGGTGGAGATACTCCGCGGTCCGAACATCAAGCCTTTCCCTGCCACAAAGCCTTTGGCGGACAGCATTTCCGCGCCTTGCTCCCTTAAAGTGGGGGACAACATCACCACCGACCACATTATGCCCGCAGGCGCGAAAATTCTCCCCTTGCGGTCGAATATTCCCGCGATTTCAAAATTCTGCTTTACGGTGTGCGACGAGGAATTTCCCGCCCGCGCCGAAAAGCTGGGCGGCAGCATTATCGTGGGCGGCGCGAACTACGGTCAAGGCTCGTCCCGCGAGCACGCCGCGCTTGCTCCTCTGCACCTTGGGGTAAAGGCGGTTCTCGTCAAGAGCTTTGCGAGAATACACCGCTCCAACCTTATTAACGCGGGAATTTTGCCGCTGACTTTCGTCAACGAAAGCGATTACGATAAAATTTCGCAGGGGGACGAGCTTGCTTTGGAAAATATCCGCGAGGCTGTTATATCGGGCAAAACCGAGATTACCCTCAAAAATAAAACCACGGGCGCGGAAATCCCCGTACTCTGCGAGCTTACGGGCAGAACTAAGGATATAATCCTTGCGGGCGGTCTGCTGGACTACACCCGCGAAAGCCTGAAATAATGCCAAACTGCGTGTCACGCTGCGGGCTGGACTGCACTTCCTGCGAAAACCGCGAAAAATGTGAGTGCCCGGGCTGTCTGGAGCTTGAAGAGGGAAACTGGGCGGGGGACTGCGAGATAAAGCTTTGCTGCGAGCAGAAACGCTTTGAGCACTGCGGTTTCTGCCCCCATTTCCCCTGCGATATGCTGCGGAACACCGCTTTCGACCCCGACGAGGGGGACGACGGCGAGCGGCTCGTTACCTTAAAGCGGTGGCTGGAGGAAAGCTCCGATAAAAAGGTGAAAACAGGCAGCCGTCTTGCCGCGGGATTTTCCTCGGGGGCGGTGCTTGGGGCAGTTTTGGGCGCGGCGGCGGGGAGTTTTTTGCCCATGCTTTTTGCCTGCACACTTGCGGGGACGGCGGTTGGGGTAATGATTAACATTATGAAAGGGGACAGATAATGCAAACATCGCTTGTACCCGCCGAAAAAGGCGGTCTGTCCGCAAACGCGCTGAAATACATCGCGGCGGCGGCAATGCTCGTCGACCACATCGCTTGGTGCTTTGTTGAGACATACTCGGTTTTGGGGCAGATTATGCACGTTGTCGGCAGGCTGACCGCGCCAATTATGTGCTATTTTATCGCCGAGGGATATTACTATACGAGAAATGTCAAAAAATACCTGTTAAGGCTGGGAATATTTGCCGTCATATCATGGTTTCCCTTTGTGTATATGGAGTACGGCACGCCGCCCATATATTTCGACAGCGGGGGGAAACTGACAGTAATTCCCATTCAAGGGGGTTATTTTCACGTTCTTTCTCGGCTTGTTGGCGTTAGTTGTCATACACAGCGAGAGGGTGAACCTGTTCGCAAAGGCTTTGCTGTTGGTACTGATATTTTTGTTATCGTTTATAGGGGACTGGCTTTTTTTGGCAATTGTCTGGATAATAATTTTCGACAGAAACCGAGACGACAGGAAAAAGCAGCTGCTGTACTTCGCGGTATCGGCGGTAATAATGAACGGGTTGCTCCTGCTGATAATGCCCGTGAGCGAGGCGTTGTTTCAATTCGGCGTACTGCTTGCGGTTGTTCCGCTGTATTTTTACAATGGCGCGCGGGGCGGCGGCGGAAGTTTTAACAAGTGGTTTTTCTACGTGTTTTATCCGCTGCATATGGTAATACTCGGATACATTGAATTTAATATGCTATAGAAATAAATGGAGGAATTTAAAATGTCTGAAAAAATCAAAATGACAACCCCACTTGTGGAAATGGACGGCGACGAGATGACCCGTATCATCTGGAAGATGATAAAGGATATTCTCATCAACCCCTACATCGAGCTGAACACGGAATACTACGATTTGGGTCTTGTCCACCGCAACGAGACGGACGACCAAGTTACGGTTGATTCCGCAAACGCCACAAAAAAGTACGGCGTGGCTGTAAAGTGCGCCACCATTACACCCAACGCCCAGCGGGTGGAGGAGTACAAGCTGAAAGAGATGTGGAAGTCCCCCAACGGCACTATCCGCGCGATCCTCGACGGCACGGTTTTCAGAAAGCCTATCCTTGTGGACGGCATTACGCCATACATTCCCACGTGGACTAAGCCTATCACAATCGCCCGTCACGCTTACGGCGACATCTACAAAAACACCGAACTGAAAGCTCCCAAAGGCAGCAAGGCGGAAATTGTCGTTACCGACAAGGACGGAAAGGAGACCCGCGCTCTTATTCACGATTTCAAAAATTCCGACGGCATCGTGCAGGGCGTTCACAACCTTGACAACTCTATCGCAAGTTTCGCGAGAGCCTGTTTCAACTACGCTCTCGACGCCAAGGAGGATTTGTGGTTCGCCTCAAAGGACACCATTTCAAAAACCTACGACCACCGTTTCAAGGACATTTTCGCCGAGATTTACGAGGCTGAATACAAGTCCAAATTCGAGGCGGCGGGTATCGAGTATTTCTACACGCTGATAGACGACGTTGTT
>JAMPDU010000147.1 GCA_023665505.1 Ruminococcus sp. | reverse complement strand
GGCGGTGCCGATGGCGGCGCGTGTTTCCCAAAAAGTGGGCGCGCAGGAAAATCCCACAAATTTCCTGCTTATGCACGCTATGGGACCCAACGTTGCGGGTGTAATCGGCTCGGCTGTTGCGGCGGGTGTGCTGCTTAGCATTATCTGATTTAATAAAATACGGCGGGAGTTTTCCAATACAGACTGCTCCCGCCTTTCTTGTATCTACCCGTTCAAAACATCAGTTATAAAAGCAAGGAGGGAAATAATGGATATTTTTTTATCTTGTGAAGCACATATTTCAGCAGGTTTTATTATTGGTAATAATATACGCATTATTGACAGTAAAATAAAAACAATTAAGGTAAGCGATTATACAGATGTAATAGATGACATTGGTATAATTATCAATTGTTTCCCTATTGAGGAAATGAATGCGGGCTGGGGGAAAAGGAGGGAATATATAAGTTATAAGAACCGATTTGCAGATATACGATTACCTATTGATTTTGATGAATTAGTAGGCGCAGACCGTCACAAGCAGTATCTTATGGTTGTAGACAATATTGTGGAGTCGCTTAACGTCATAAAAAGGCGGCTGGATAAGAAAAAACTGCGGTTTGACGCCGAACGTATGACAGAGGATATACTTCGTGAGCTTGAAGTTAATCAATAAATAAAACGGAGCAGTCTAAAAAACCGCTCCGTTTAAATTTACCGAATATTTTCCGCCTCAAGCCTTAATTTGTAGAAAAACGCAAGCCACTCCGGCTGCCGGGAAACCTCGTCTTTCAGCGAGCGCAGCGTTCTTTTCCCCACGCGCCTGTCAAGAACGGCGAACATTCTCGCAATAGGGTCGCCGCCGTACAGCACATCAAAAATATCGCTGTTTCGGTAACGGTACAGCGCGCCCGCGAATTCGCTGTCGTCAAATTCCGCCCGTTCGTCAAGCGGTTTATCCAGTTCATCGTCCCAATACCGCCAAAAGTCTGCGCCGACGGGTCTTTCGCCGTTGTGCAAATTATAGGAATATTTGGCAAGCGTTTCCAGCGAGAAATCCTTTACAGGCTTGTTGTCGACGTAAATTCTGAAAAGTCCGCCGCCGTCCATTTCGGGAAATTTCGTGCAGGAGTACCTTACCCTGTTTTTCAGCGAATTGGCAAGCATATCCTCTTCAAGGTACTTTCGCATACCGCTCCAAGATTTTTCCGCGCCCATTCAAAGCACCTCACTTCTGCGCGGGTGGAACCGCCTGCGCGTTGTTTGCGGCGACCTCCTTTATCGAGGTGACAAGTCCCGCCAAACCCTGAATTTCCGAGGGAATGATAATTTTCGTGGCTCTGCCGTCCGCCGCTTTGGCGAACGCCTCCAAACTCTTGAGAGCGATAACGTTGTCCCGAGGGTTGGAATCGTTCAGCTTTACAAGGCTTTCCGCAAGGGCGTTCTGTACCAAAGCTATGGACTCCGCCTCGCCCTGCGCCTCGAGAATTTTCTGCTGTCTCACCGCGTCGGCACGGAGTATCATCGCCTGCTTTTCAGCCTCGGCACGGAGAATTTCCGCCTCTTTTTCAGCCTCGGCGCGAAGTATCTTCGACTCCTTTTCACCCTCCGCTACCAAAACCTGGGACTTCTTTTCACCCTCCGCCTGAAGTATCTTTTCACGCCTTTCGCGCTCCGCTTTCATCTGACGTTCCATAGAGTCCTGAATTTCGCGGGGCGGAATGATATTTTTCAGCTCCACGCGGTTTACCTTGATACCCCAAGGGTCTGTAGCCTCGTCAAGGATTGAGGTAATTTTCGCGTTGATAACGTCTCTCGAAGTAAGGGTCGCGTCCAGTTCAAGCTCGCCTATGATGTTACGCAAAGTCGTTGCGGTAAGGTTCTCAATGGCGGAAATAGGTCTTTCAACGCCGTAGGTGTACTGCTTTGAGTCGGTAATGCGGTAAAACACCACCGTGTCAATCTGCATGGTAACGTTATCTTTGGTAATAACCGGCTGGGGCTTAAAGTCCACAACCTGTTCCTTTATGGAAACGCGTTTGGCAACCTTTTCCAAAAAAGGAATAACATAGTGAGGTCCCGCGTAAAGGGAACGTGAATAAATTCCCAGCCGCTCAACCACATACTCCATAGCCTGAGGGACGAACTTAATTCCCGAAATGAGAATTAAAATGACAAGAATTACCAAAAAAATCAAGATATAACCTAATGCACCCATAATAAAAGTCCTTTCTGAAAATTAATTTTCGTTTGAATTTTTTGTATCGGAAAGGTTCTCCACAATAAGTTTAGCGGAGCGAACCTCCTTAACCGTGACGATTTCCCCCTCGGGGATTTTTTTGCCGCTTTGGGACGCCGCCGACCAGTCCACGCCGCCGACCCGCACTCTGCCCTTGCCCGCGGCGTTGTCGATATTTTCGATAACCACGGCGGTTTTGCCGATTTCAAGCTCCGAGTTGGTGGGAATGAATTTGCCCGGGAAAAGTTTTTTCAGCAGCGGTCTTGTGAACAGCAGGAGAAGTCCCGCCAAAAGGGCGAAAACAATAAGCTGCACGATAACCCCCGCACCCAGCGCGGCGGCGATAAGCGCGCCCAGCGCCCCCGCGGCGAACCAAACCGACACCAGCGCGAACGTAGCCGCCTCGGCAGCCAGCGCGGCGACGAACACCACAATCCACAATATCATCATACCGGTCATAGTATTACCTCCAATCATAAAATTTATATGTAAATTTTATTTACCTATATTATAACCCCTTTTATGCAGTTTGTCAAGTATTTTTGAAAAAATATTTATTTATGGTGGGGTAAATTTAATTTACTATTTTCCATAAAAAACAAGCGGGGTTTTAGACAAGTAACAGTACAAAAGTTTGTTACCCGTGGGAAAAATTGACCCTTATTGACAAAGTTTGCCAATAAGGGTAAGGGCTCAATTTGTTTTTATTTGTCAATATGCACGTCAATCTGATTGTAGGGAATAACAATATTTTCCTTGTCAAATTTTTCCTTGACCTGTTCGATAAGGTCGAAGTAGACCTCCCAGTAGTCGGCATTTTTCGTCCAGACCCGCACCGTTATATTAAGGGAGCTCGCCCCCAGTTCCCCCAAACGGACAAAGGGGGCGGGGTCTTTCAGCACAAGGGGGTGGCTCTCCGCAACCTCGGTTATGGCGGAAACCGCCTTGCGGTGGTCGTTCTCGTAGGAAATGCCGAAAACAAGGTCAACCCGCCTGTCCCCCTCGGAGCTGTAGTTCGTTATCGCCGAGGTGGCAGCCACGCCGTTGGGAATATAAATGTCCTTTTTATCGGGTGTGGAAAGTTTTGTAAAAAGTATGGAAATTTCCTCCACCGTGCCGGAGTACGCGCCGATTTCAACATAGTTGCCCACCTTGATGTTCTGATTTATCAGCAGGATAACCCCGCCCGCAACGTTGGAAAGGCTGTCTTTCAGGGCAAGTCCAACCGCAACGCCCGCCGTGCCGAGAACGGTTATTATTGAAGTCATCGGTATTCCCAGCACCGACAGCACAATTATCAGCACAAGGGCGGTTATGACGATTTTTATCACCGAGGACAGGAATTTCCGCACGGTTTGGTCTAAGCGGCTGCGCTCCGTGCCCTTTGCGAAAAGTTTCAATATAGCTTTGTTGAGGAACGCCCCCGCGATGTAAATCACAATGGCGAACAGCAGCGTCGGGAGGAAGTCCACAATTCCGTTCAGAATTTTTTCGAGGTAGTCTAACATAATAATTTTCCTTTCGTGATTATTTGCTACTTGTTGTGTTTACAATTATTATAATTCATTGTTTATTCACAAAAAGTTTTTGTGAATAAGATGTTAATTTTTGGCTTGTTTCTTTTGCATTTTTTCCCAGTTGATAAACCCGTAAATATCGTTCACCAAAAACATGGCGAAACAAATTATCACCGACAGGTAGGAGACGTCCTTAAATGCCGCCATAGTCCACAAAATCAGCAGTACGCCGTCGTTTGCCGCGTAGGCGAGGGCGTAATAGGGGCTGCGGCGGAAAGTCAGATACGCCGCCGCAAAGCTCGTTGTCACCGAAAACGTGCTGGGGACGATATTTGCCGTGCCGAGATTTTTCAGAATAAAGTAAAACACAATCGTAACAATTATGGTAAGAATTGCCATAAACACGGTTTCTCTTCCCGAAATTTTGTTTACTTTAACCTCGGCTCTGTTGCCGTTATACGGGTTTTTCAGCCAGGAAACAAGCGCGACAACCGCCATAGGCGCGGACATTCCAAGATATGTAATCATTTCCCCGTAATAGGCAAAACTGTAAGAAATTACCGCGTACAGAATACTGAAAATTATTATCAGACCTTGCCCCACGGGGTTGCCCTTAGCGTTGAAAATAAGGGCAGTACCGCCGATAAGCGAGGCGATTAGGGTGAGGTAATTTTCCCGGTCGAAAATCAAAAACGAAACCAGTATCAGCGTGACAGAGCTTGCCCATAAAATAAGTTCTCCCCGTGAAAAATAACTTAACAATTTTTTCATAAATCCTCCATTAAATCAACGCACCGGTAAAAAATTCCGGTGCGTTTAATTTTTATTTAAAATAGGCAACTCCGCTCTCAAAAATCTTCTGATTTTTATTTCCCGGGACGTTCTTGCAGATGTCCGAGCCTATTCTCTCGCTGTGACCCATTTTGCCGAAAATACGTCCGTCGGGGGAGGTTATGCCCTCGATTGCCTCAAAGGAAGTATTTGGGTTGTACCGAATATTCATGGACGGCTCGCCGTTAAGGTCGACGTACTGGGTGGCGATTTGCCCGTTGTCCGCAAGTTTTTTGATAAGCTCGTCCGAGGCGACAAACCGTCCCTCGCCGTGGGAAATGACTATTTTGTGTACGTCCCCAACGTCGCAACCCGCAAGCCAAGGGGATTTGTTGGAGGAAATTCTCGTGCTGACCATCATTGACTGGTGTCTGCCGATAGTGTTGAACGTCAGGGTAGGGGAGCTGTCCGTCATATCAACTATCTCGCCGAACGGCAGCAGACCCAGTTTAAGCAGCGCCTGAAAACCGTTGCATATGCCAAGCATAAGACCGTCGCGGTTGTTGATAAGGTCGTGTAC
Organism: Ruminococcus sp.; assembly: GCA_023665505.1. Taxonomy (GTDB): domain Bacteria; phylum Bacillota; class Clostridia; order Oscillospirales; family Ruminococcaceae; genus RGIG8773. The sequence continues at coordinate 2,432 of JAMPDU010000147.1, read as the reverse complement.
CGCGTCCTTGATGCGGGGGTTGCGGAAAAACGCCGTGATGAACTTGCCCGAGCCGTCCGGCTCGTCGCCGCCGGAAAAGCCGCCGGGTATCATTATTATCTGGGACTGCCGCACCGCCTTTTCAAAGTAGGAAACGCTTTCCTCCAAAGCCGCCGCCGAGAGGTTCTTTATGACGACGATTTCGGGTACAGCTCCCGCTCTCTCAAAGGCGCGGGCGGAATCGTCCTCGCAGTTAGTGCCGGGGAAAACGGGTATAAGCACCTTCGGCTTAGCAAAGCTTGAGGCGTGCTGAACCGCGTCCTTTGCGGTGTAGGTGAAAATTTTCGCGGGCTTGTCCGTGGTCTTGATGTTGCAGGGGAACACGGGTTCGAGCCTGTCCTCCCACTTTTTCTGAATGTTCTCCATATCCACGGTGTAATTTTTGCAGAATACTTTGTACTCCGCAACCGTCTCGCCGATAACGTTCTCGACGGTGAACGGGTCGCCGTTAAGCTCCAGCAGGAACGCGCCGTAGTGGGAGTAGAACATTATATTGTCCGAAAGCTGCTTGCTGAACTTAAAGCCGATACGGTTGCCGAAAGACATTTTGGCGATTGCCTCGGCAACGCCGCCGAAACCAAGCGCCCATGCGGAAATCGCCGTTCCGTCCGCAATAAGAGCCTCAACCCTTTCAAAGCAGGAGCGCACGCTTTCAAACACGGGAAGTCCGTTTTCGTCAAGGTCGGGTACAACCAGTACCACCTTGTTGCCGACGCCCTTGAATTCGGGGGAAATAATCTTTTTCGCGCTTGCCGTCGATACCGCAAAGGAAACCAAAGTCGACGGCACGTCGATATTTTCAAACGTTCCCGACATGGAGTCCTTGCCGCCGATTGCCCCGCAGCCAAGCTCCAGCTGCGCCTTAAACGCGCCCAAAAGCGCGGAGAAAGGCTTGCCCCACCGTGTGGGATTGTTGTTGGTACGCTCAAAATATTCCTGGAAAGTCAGCCAGCACCGCTTATAGCTGCCCCCCGCTGCAATGACTTTGGCGATAGATTCGATAACCGCGAACATCGCCCCGTGGTAGGGACTTTTGTCCGTAACGTAAGGGTTAAAGCCCCAGCCCATAATCGAGCAGGTGTCCGTCTCGCCTTTGAGCACGGGGATTTTCGCCGCCATAGCCTGATTTGGGGTGAGCTGATATTTTCCGCCGTAGGGCATAAGCACCGTGCCCGCGCCGATTGTGGAGTCGAAACGTTCCACAAGTCCTTTCTGCGAGCAGACGTTAAGGTTGCTCATAAGCTGCTCCCAGCCCTCGGGGGTGTCGCTGTAGGTCTTAATCTGCGTGGTAACGGGCACGGGTACGGCAACCTCGGTGTGCTTTTCCGCGCCGTTTGAGTTGAGGAACTCCCGGGAAAGGTCAACGATGACTTTGCCGTTCCAAGTCATTTTAAGCCGCGGCTCTTCGGTGACGATTGCAACCATTGTTGCCTCGAGGTTTTCCTTTTCAGCCTCGGCGATAAACCTGTCCTTGTCCTCTTTGCGGACTACCACAGCCATGCGCTCCTGACTTTCGGAAATGGCAAGCTCCGTGCCGTCCAGACCGTCGTATTTTTTCGGTACTTTGTTAAGGTCGATAACAAGACCGTCCGTAAGCTCGCCGATAGCCACGGAAACGCCTCCCGCGCCGAAATCGTTGCACCGCTTAATCATTTTGGTGACCTCGGGGTTGCGGAACAAACGCTGGAGCTTGCGTTCCTCGGGGGGGTTGCCCTTTTGGACTTCCGCGCCGCAGTGCTCCAAAGACGCCTCGGTGTGGGACTTCGATGACCCGGTCGCGCCGCCGCAGCCGTCTCTGCCCGTACGTCCGCCCAAAAGTATGATAACGTCGTCGGGGAGGGGCACTTCTCTTATAACATTTGCTTTGGGAGCAGCGCCCAGTACCGCGCCGATTTCAAGACGTTTCGCAACGTAGCCGGGGTGGTAAATTTCGGAAACGTGCCCCGTGGCAAGACCTATCTGATTGCCGTAGGAGCTGTAGCCGTTAGCCGCGCCAACGGTGATTTTTCTTTGAGGCAGCTTGCCGTGAACCGTATCTTCAACGGGGACGAGGGGGTTGGATGCTCCCGTTACCCGCATAGCCTGATAAACGTAGGAACGTCCCGACAGCGGGTCGCGGATAGCTCCCCCGAGGCAGGTCGCCGCGCCGCCGAAAGGCTCTATCTCGGTGGGGTGGTTGTGGGTCTCGTTTTTGAACATCAGCAGCCAATCCTGCATTTCGCCGTCAACGTCCACCTTAATTTCAACCGAGCAGGCGTTGATTTCCTCGGATTCGTCCAAATCCTTGAGAACGCCGTCCTTTTTCAGCTTTTTGGCGGCGATTGTGGCAATGTCCATAAGGGTGATAGGCTTGCCGTCCCTGCCAAGCTCCTTGCGGGCGTTGATGTACTCGT
>JAMPDU010000146.1 GCA_023665505.1 Ruminococcus sp. | reverse complement strand
GCTTATTCTCCTTTACTTCCTTTGCTTTGTTCAGTTTTCAAGGCTCTTGCCTTTATGTGCACCATTAGCTCAGTTGGTAGAGCAACTGACTCTTAATCAGTGGGTCCCGGGTTCGAGTCCCTGATGGTGCACCAAACGGCCCGTTGGTCAAGCGGTTAAGACTCCGCCCTCTCACGGCGGCATCGGGAGTTCGATTCTCCCACGGGTCACCATGAGTTTGTTGGAACGGCCAACGGCTCAATAGTCGGTGTTAATGGCTGTGAGGTACCACCTGTTCCCATTCCGAACACAGAAGTTAAGCTCATACGCGTCGAAGATACTTGGTTGGCGACGACCCGGGAAAATAGATCAATGCCGGCATTGAGACAGCAGTCAGGGCATTTTCTTGACTGCTGTTTCTCAATTAAAAAAAGGGGGCCATTAGCTCAGTTGGTTAGAGCATCCGGCTCATAACCGGACGGTCCAGGGTTCGAGTCCCCGATGGCCCACCATTAATTTAATATTTTTAGGGGTATAGCTCAGTTGGTAGAGCAGCGGTCTCCAAAACCGCGTGCCGAGGGTTCAAGTCCTTCTGCCCCTGCCAATAATGAAATCCCGCAAGTGGCTTAGATACGTCATTTGAGGGATTTTATTGTATAATGTTGTTTTGTTATACGTGTTATGTTTTTCGTTATTTTTGTGCGTTTTTGTGTAAAAATTCGTAAAATATGTCGTAAAAACGTCGTACAAAATCCGAACGATATAAGGGTTAAAATGTCAAGTCTGTTGTTTAATTATGTATGATGTTAAACAGTTTTAACAATAATCATTTGATTTAATAACGGGCAAATTTTAACGAACTTTGGGACAATGCTGTAAAATGCGGCTGTTGCGGATTATTTTTGAGCGTCAAACTGCGGACAAATACGGACAATGATTTATCAGGTGAGATTATGAGCAAGAAAACTCCCGAGCAAATTACATATAATATGAAACAGGTAAAGTGCAAAGGTTCCAAAATTGAGGTTATGCTGATGAAAGAGCTTTGGGCGCGGGGATTGCGTTACAGAAAAAATGTCGGCGGTATTTTTGGCAAACCCGATATTGTTTTTATAGGTAAAAAGGTTGCGGTGTTCTGCGACAGCGAGTTTTGGCACGGGTATAACTGGGAGGAACGCAAGAACGATTTTAAGTCCAACAGGGAATTTTGGATACCGAAAATCGAGAGGAATATGGAGCGTGACAGGGAAGTTACCGAGCGGCTTAAGTCCGAGGGGTGGACTGTGCTGCGGTTTTGGGGCAATGAGATAAAAAAGAATTTGAAAGAATGTGCGGACGAGATTGAGAGGGCAGTGCGGAAATGATAACGGCAGTCAGTCTCTTTTCGGGAATAGGCGGGATAGACCTTGCTTTTGCGCAGACGGGTTTTGAGGTTGTTTGGGCGAATGAAATCGACCGATACGCTTGTATAACGTACAGAAATAATTTTGCAAATAAGCTTGTCGAAGCCGATATTAAAACGGTGAACGCCGAGGATATACCGAAAGCGGACGTGCTTTTCGGGGGTTTTCCCTGTCAGAGCTTTTCGGTTATGGGTTACAAAAAGGGCTTTAAAGACCCGAGGGGAAATCTGTTCTTTGAGATTGCGAGAATTGCGGAGCGTATGCGCCCAAAGGTTATTCTGTTGGAGAACGTGAAAAATTTAATTTATCACGACAACGGCAGGACTTTTATAACAATACATAGCACTCTTGCGGGGCTTGGATATTTTGTAAAATACAAGGTGCTGAACGCCCGTACTCACGGAAATATTCCTCAGGAGCGCAGCAGGACGTTTATTGCAGCGTTTTCCGATGAGGATATGATGACCGGTTTTGAATTTCCCGGGGAAATTCCTTTGACCGTCGGTTTGGACGGCATAATTGACCGAAATGTCAGGCACAGCGATATTTATTATTACAAGAGCGGCAATAAATATTACAGCGAGCTTGACAGGCGTATTCCCTGCAAAACGGGGATTTACCGCATTGACGACAGCGGTGTTGCAACTAAAAAATACACGTTTTCGCCCACGCTTAAGGCGAATATGGGGACGTATCACGACAGGGTTCCGATTATCAGAGATGATTTCGGGATAAGGAAGATAACGCCGGGGGAATGTTTGGCACTTCAAGGGTTTCCGAAAGATTTTTCGTTTAAGGGCATACCGTTGGAGGCGGCTTACAAACAATGCGGCAATACGGTTTGCGTTCCCGTTGTCAGGCGGATAGCGGAGAATTTGTTAAAGGTGTTTTAGGTTAGGAGTTATGTTATGACTGCGTTTGAAACAACTATCCGAAATATTCAAAAAGTTTTGGATACCATAAACTGCGGACAATATACCGCAAAAACTCAAATTGCAAGTGCTGTGGGTTTTTCTCCCGCATTGACAAATAAAATTATGAAGAAAATAGAACCCGAAATCAATATTGTTGGCAATGTGTATACAGCAAATGTTTCAAATGCGGAGGAAACGAGTTTTTATAAGAAGTACAGTAAGATAATTCCGATTATTCTCGCCGACCCTTCAATTTTATTTTGGCAAAACAAGCATATATCACTGACATTTGATTTATCTTTGAACGAAGTTCAAACATTAAGAGCTTATGTTTATGACATAATTAAGATTAGAGAAAAGCTCCAAAGGAGAAATGGCGATGAAAAAGTATAAGACAATAGACCTTTGCGCCGGCATAGGCGGTATTCGCAGAGGATATGAGTTAGCAGGCTGTTTTAAAAACGTTCTGTCCGCCGAGATTGACAAAAATGCTTGTCTTACATACAAGCATTTGTACGGCGAGGACGCTATGAATGATATTACCGATGAGGAATTTAAGAAAAAGGTCGAAAAGACGGAGTATGACGTGCTGTTGGCGGGATTTCCCTGCCAGGCGTTCAGCAGGGCGGGGAAAAAAGAGGGATTTCTCGATAAAACGAGGGGCACTCTGTTTTTTGACATTGCCGAAATAATCAAGCGCACAAATCCAAAGGCTTTTATGCTTGAAAATGTGGACAATCTTATTACCCACGAAAAGGGGCAGACTTTCCACACGATTTTAAATGTTTTGGTGAACGAGTTGGACTATAAGGTTATAGGCGTTACCAAAAGCGGCAGCGGCGAGCTTGTTTACGACAGAAAGGATTTTATAAGAAATTCCCGTAATTTCGGTGTGCCGCAAAACCGCCCGAGAGTGTATATTATGGGGTTCAGCAGAAAACTGTTTGGCGATAAGGTTGACGAATTGCCGAACGAACTGCCAACCAAGCGTGAGGGTAACATTTACAATGATTTAAACGACCTGCTTGAAATGAATGCCGATGACAAATATTTCCTTTCTACGGGCTATGTGGAAACGCTTGAACGTCACAAGGCGCGGCACGAGGGCAAGGGTAACGGGTTCGGTTACAGAATTGTAAATCTTCCCGAGATTGAACACCCGGTATCAAATGCAATTCTTGCCACGGGCGGTTCCGGCAAGGAGCGTAATCTTGTGATTGACCCGAAAGAGGGGGTTGCGGGCAAGGTCGTTCCGTCCAAGCAAACTCCACTTAACGACAGGGGTATCAGGACAATGACCCCGAGGGAGTGGGGCAAGTTGCAGGGGTTTGTCAATTATGCTTTTATCGACAAGGAAACGGGGGAGGATATGTTCGGGTTCCCCGGCAAACTGGCGGACGGTTCGAGGTACAAGCAGTTTGGGAATGCGGTGACTATTCCCGCGGTGGAGGTTATGGCGGGGTTTATGAAGAAATGTTTGAAAGAACTGGAGGGAAAAAATAATGGCTAAATCCACGGATTTATTGATTTCGACACATATTTTAAAGTCTAAAAATAAAACATATAAAGCTTTTATTAAGTATATTTCTGCGGATTTTGTTTCAGTGTCTTGCTCGAAACCGCACGAATATGTTAGGGAATGCTGGAACAATTACATAAAAAATTGTCCCGAAGATGAACGAACTCAGGCTCTTAACGGTAAGATTTTTGAAACAATAATTGCAACTTGTTTATACAGAGAGGGCATTTTGCCTATGTTCTTGCAAGCGCAGGTTACATTTGTACCGAACGTGGATTTTGATATTATACTGTTTAAAGAAGAACAGAAGTCCCCTATAGGCATAAGTATAAAGACAAGTTTGCGTGAAAGATATAAACAAGCCGATTTGGAGGCGGTTGCACTTAAATATGTACACAGAAATGCAGAAAATTATCTTATTTCACTTAAATCAAGTGAAGTGGACAATGTAAAACAAAAGTTAAAACAGGGTGATTTGTTGGGGTTAAATAAAATAATCGCGGTCGATACCGAGGAATTTGATGAAATGATTGATTATTTTAAGAAAATAAAATTTACAAACCCCGGTGAAGTTCCTATTATAACAGGTACTTTGGTAAAACAATAAGGAGAGGAAAGTATAATGACAGGAAATATAGGCGAATGGAGCGAATTATACGCGCTTTTTAAACTTTTGGCGGACGGCAAGCTGTATGCCGCCGATGAAAACACAAATAAAATCCCCGAGATTTATTATGACATACTGAAAGTTTTGCGCTCGGAGAAAAATTCAAACCGAGAATACCGCAGAGAAACGGAAGTAAAGGTTATTAACGCGGACACGGGAGATTTAATTTGTTCGGTGCCAATCAAAATGTTTATTGAGCAGACGGATAAAATGCTTGCTCAAATGAAAGCGGAGATGATGTCCCGGGAAGATAAGAGCGGCGCGTTTGAACTTCCCGAGGTGTGGAACTTTGCAGAGACAATAAGCTGCCAATCCCTTAAAGCGAAATCACAGGATAAAGCTGATATTCACCTTATGGTACACGATATTATGTCGGGTCGTGACGATACTTTCGGGTTCAGCATTAAGTCGCAGCTTGGCAGTCCGTCAACGTTGTTTAATGCCTCGGGTGCGACTAATTTTATATACACGGTGACGGAGCATATGCTTACGCAAGGCGAGATTGACACGTTTAACGGTATGAAAAAATTTAAGCAAAAATTTGATTATTTGTACTCCCTCGGTGCGGTGGTTGAATTTGACGATGTTGACAATAAAACTTTTGATTTCAACCTTAAAATGGTGACTTCCGAAATGCCCGAAATTTTTGCCGAAATGATAAAGGTTTATTATGAGGGCAGGGCTAACAAAATTTCCGAGATAACCGAAATTGTGGCGGAGAGCGGCATTGTCAACACGATTGACAACAGTATTTATTTAAAGCATAAGGTAAAAACCTTGCTGACAAACATTGCGCTCGGAATGGTTCCAAACACGCTTTGGACGGGCGATTATGAGGCAACGGGCGGCTATATCATTGTCAAGGAGGACGGCGATGTGGTTTGTTACCACATTTATAACCGCAACGCTTTTATGAACTATATGTTTGACAATACCCGTTTCGACACACCGAGCCAAAGCAGACACGGGTTCGGCAAGATTTATGAGGAGAATGGGTGGCAGTTGCTGAAACTTAATACGCAGATAAGGTTTGTGAAGTAACAAATTTATGAAAGGATGTAAGAAAAGGTTATGGGTATTATTGAAGAAATTCAACAAATGAAAGAAAATAATGTGTTTGAGCAATATATTGATTTCATTCAATTCCCAAAATTCAAAAATTTGGAACCTAACACACGGATTAATTTTGATTTTCCATTAACGGTCTTGGTTGGTAAAAACGGAAGCAATAAAAGTTCTGTTTTAACTGCTTTGTATGGTGCGCCTCTTAAATATAGTACGGGTAACTTTTGGTTTTCAACGGATACAGACCCAATATATGAGGGCAAAGGTGAGAGAAACAGATTTTTTTATCAGTATACACTTGATAAAAATACTTCCGGAAGAGAAGTTTTAAAACAAAGAACAAAGCGAAGCAAATCAAACGCAAAAAAGGAAGACCCGGATTATTGGGAAACAGCAGAACCTGTTTTATCTATTGGAATGAAAAAGGGAGAAAGGAATGAACCTGTAAAAAAAGAGGTTATTTATATAGATTTTAGGAGTGAACTAAGCGCATTTGACAAATATTTTTATTTTGGAGAACCTAAAAAAGAGAAAAAACAAGATTTTTTGCGTAGAAAATCCAAATATTTAAAAAGGGCATTTGCTAACGAAGATGTACGTTATCCTGGATTGGATGACAAACTTGTTTTATTAAATAGAGAAGAATTAACCGATTTTGAAATAAAAGCCATAAACAAAATTCTTGCTAAGGATTATACATCAATAATAATCACGGAACATAAATTTTATGGTGGGGTTGGTTCATCTGTTAGGGTGACCACAAATAGTTCCTTGAAATACTCGGAGGCGAATGCGGGCAGTGGAGAGATTGCGGTTATACAGCTTGTACATAAAGTTATAAATGCAAACCCCAATTCTTTAATATTGCTTGACGAACCCGAAGTATCCTTACACCCAAGCGCACAAAAAAATATTCAGATTTTTTTACTTGATGAGATAAGAAAGAAACATCATCAAATTGTTCTTTCCACACATTCTCCTGCTATAATCAAAGGTCTTCCGACAACTGCGATAAAGCTTTTTACCACAAAAAGCACAGGACAGTTTCATATAGACGAGAGCATTGATTATCGTGAAGCTTTTTATGAGCTTGAAGAATATGCAATTGATAAAATTAAAATTATATGTGAAGATTATGATGCTAAGAGTTTGATTGTACGTGCGTTGAAGAAGTTGGGTTTAGACAAATATTTTGTTGTTGATTTATCTCCCGGAGGTGCAGATACAATTATGAAATATATTGTTCCAACATATGCACTAAATGATGATGTACATAATAATGTTTTTTTCATTTTTGACGGTGATAAATATTGTAATGGTTGTAACATAAATGATTTAACTGTTGCTCAGTCTCAAGATGAGAAGTTTTTGGAAGAAAAAGTTAAGGCTGCGTACTCCGGAAATTTGCTAAAAGCTAATGTTGACGGAGGGAAAAATGGAGGTAATGTTGAACAAAAATGTGAAGTATATCGTAAATATATCCAATACCACTACAATAATATTGGCTATTTACCTAACGGAAAAATACCGGAAGAAATTATTTTATCGTGTAATTGTGTTAGATCCAAATATTCAAATATTGTAAATGACTACGATGAAATTACATATAAAAATGCAAAAGAAATTTTATATAGAATTAGCGAAGTCAGAAACGATTCGGATATAAACCAAACTTTTGAAGCTTTGTCCTTTGACCTGTTTGATGAAGGTAATTCCGAAGATTTAAATGCTTTGCTTAAGTTGTTGAGAAATATTTACAAAGCAAAAAAAATATGTCACGATACAATCAAAAAACCTGTTACGGTTTAAATAACGAAGTTTTTTAAGTGTATCACGCATTTATTGAGCAGGAAAAATTAAACGGGCGGTAAATGATTAACTCCTATCTTTATGGGATAGGAGTTGATATTACAAAGACGGATAATTATTTTTGTGTTGTACAGCTTTAGGCTCAGCCACGCCCATTTCCTCCCGAATATCGCCACAAATAAAATATTCCGTGTCGATTTTATCTGCAAGGTCGGGGAAATTTGCCGTTCTTGCGGATTTCGCGCCATAGTCCAAAATGG
>JAMPDU010000145.1 GCA_023665505.1 Ruminococcus sp. | reverse complement strand
TCATAGAAACAATCCTTTCATTTTCGGGAAATATATTTTTATTATACCTTATTTTGGGGGAAATTGCAACGGTTTCGGCAAAAATTGCACTAAAACGCGCCTAAAAAAAACAACCGCCCCCAAAACCGGGGACGGTTAATTTTTTATTCGCCAAGCGGGAAAACCTTTTCGGGGGCAATGCTCTTGATATTGCCAACCGCCGCCGCAAGGTCGTCCCAGTTGTCGGCGTGCTCCGTTTCATGACCTTGCTGCTGACTGTTGGACGTCCACATCATAACGCCGTTCCAGCCCAAGTCGTAGCATTTTTGGTACACGTCCACAAGAGACGTTGCCGTGCCGATCTCGCCGAGAAAAACAGGCTTTGTGCCGTCCAGACCGTAATCCGTGGGGGACTTCTCAAACGCCACGCCCCAGTTGGGTTTCATCCAGTCGTAGTAGTGCAGGGAATAAAAATCCAAACAAGCGTTATCGCCGCCGAAACCTTTCATAATCTCGTCCGAAACGAAATTGTACACGCAGCTGCTTTGGTCGGAATTGTACTTAATCATACCCACGCCCACGGTAACAAGTACCTCGGGGTCAGCCTCGTGGACGGCGGCGGTGCACTTCGCAAAGAAATTGGAAAGCTGTTCCAGCGGGAGCTTTCCGCACTCCTCGTTTTCGTAAACCCAATCGGGTTCGTTCATAAGGTCGATGCCCAGCAGGTAGGGGCTGCCGCCGTAACGTTCCACAAAAGGCTTGAGATAATTGTCGATATAGCTTTGCATAGCCGTGTCGTCGGTGATAATCGCCCGCCACCTGTCGGCGTAGTTTGTGTCCTTAAAATGGTCGAAAGAAAGCAGGGTGGGCATAATGTAAACGCCGTGCTTTTCGGCAATCTCAAACAGCTTGTCAACGTCCTGCCAGTGCTTTTCGGTGACTTCCTTTACCTCGCCGGTGGTTTTCAGCTTTATGCCGATCATGGAATTGCAGTTTATCCACACCCGGGAGGCGTTCACGCCGATGTCGTGCAGGTCTGCGAAATGGCTGTCCCAAGCCGCCTCGTCAAAATTGGGGCTGCCGAATTCGTTCCAGTAAATCCAAGGGGTGTTCACGCCGTTAATCCAAAGCTCCTTGCCGTCCACGATAAATTTTGTGCCATCCACGGAGACTTTCGCCGCTTTGGAAACCTCTTCCGCCGCCGCGGTTGTCTCGGTACTGTCCTGCACCGCCGCGCCGCTTTCCGTCTCGGAATTCCCGCCGCTGTCGGTACAGCCCGCAAGCAGTCCCGCCGCGATAAAAGCCGCAAGAGCCGCGCTTAAAAATTTTTGTTTTTTCATAGAAATTTCTCCTTTTTATTTAAATTTTTTTATTGTTATTTTTGTACGGGTTTCATTTCCGCAATCGCCGCGTCGACGTCAACATCGGCAACCATACTTACATTGTAATCACTGCTTGTCCGTCTTACACGGTCATGGCTTAAAATAAACTTTCCGTTTTCATAGGTGTAAATATTGCCCGTATCCATCGGTCCGAGCGCGGCGTTGTAATATTTCCCGCCGATAAACACAAATACAACGTAGCCGTTTTCGTCGTACCAATCATAGTATTCTTTCAGCGTTAAATCCTTATCCATTGCCTTTATTTCGTCAACTGTCATCGCTTTCCCGACTATGGCTCGGTACTCCCGCGCCGCCGTGTCGTAGTACATAAAATCGCCGCTGCCTTGCCAGCCGAAAGTCGTAAGAAAACACTCAAATTTATAAAAGCTAACCCGCCCGCCGTAAAGCCTTTTAACCTTGCCGTCGATAACGCCGTACAAAAATTGGTGATCCTCCGCGCCCATAGTGCCTCCGCCGCCGAAGGTAATCTGCTTGAATTTACCGTAATCAAGAAAAACCGTGCCGTAAGTACAGCAGTTATAATCAAGCAAGGTCATATTCTCCCCGCTGTCGGCGAAGATGAAAAAGCTCGTCGTCATACCGTAACCGTGCCACCAAAAAGGCATATCCACAACGATAAACGTTTCGGTTGTCCCGTCCCCGTCATAGTCGGCGGGGTAAGCGGTATTGAACTGGGGCACGATTTTCCCGTCTTTTATATAGGGTTCGCCGTACTCCTCGTCTATTTCGTCAAAATGCGACATAGCCGTTTCGTACTCCTCGGTGGTTTTTAGGTACTCAACAGCCTTGTCCGCAAGTTCCCCAATATCGGTCGTACCCTGATAATTTTCGATAAATTCATAGTCGATAAACTCGTTGTCGGGGGAGACTTCAACAAGCGGCTTTTTCATTTTATAGAGAGCCGCGTCAATGTCAATATCGACTGTCTCTTTCAGCCCGCAGAGGTTCAGCGAAGTTACCACGTTTGAATTTTCAACAAGGGTAAAACTCTCGCCGTCGTACGTATAAACGCTGCCCCAATCGGTGTAGCCCTGCACTATACAGTAATATTTGCCGCCGATAAGCTTTATCTCAAGAACCCCCTCATAATCCAAACTCTCCGCAAGGGCGTTTGTCTTGTCCATAGCCCGAATATCCTCGGCGGAAACGTCAACGCCGTCAATAACAACGTATTCCCGCAAAACCGTGTCGAAGTACATAAAATCCCGCCTGCCCTGCCAGCCGTAAACCGTGAGAAAACAGTCCTCTTTGGCAAAACTGCACCTTTCGCTGTACAGCCTTGCAAGCTTGCCGTCCTTAACGCCGTAAAGAACAGTATGAGCCTCAACCCCTGCCAGACCCTCGCCGCCGATGGCTATCTGCTTGAATTTCCCGTAATTCAGAAATTGGACGGGGTACAGGTCAGAGGTTTCGTCAATAACTTCCATACTGCCGTCCTTGTCCGCAAAAATCACGAAGTCGCGGAGGGCGGCGATACCGTCCCTTAAATTGGGCGGCGAATAGGGCATTTTGATTATAATAAACGTCTCGGTTTCGCCGTCCCCGTCATAATCGGCGGGGTAGGCAATATTGAATTTGGGGACGATTTCCCCGTCCTCAATATAAGGCGCAAATTCCTCGTCTTTAAACAAGGCAATATTTTCCAAACTTCTTGCGTAAAAATCCGTGTTTTTGAGGAACTCAACAGCCTTGTCAGCAAGTCCGCCTATATCGGTTGTACCTTGATAATCTTCTATAAATTCATAGTCGATAAACTCGTTGTCGGGGGAGACGACCACATATTCCTCGGCAATTTCCGCAGTTGTCTCCGCAGTCGTTTCCGCAACGGTTTCCTCGGTCGTAACCGCCGCCAAGGTTTCCGAACTCTCCGCGGCGGGAGCTTTTGCGCAAGCCCCAAGCATTGCCAAAGAAAGGAAAATTCCCGCCAAATTAATTTTTTTCATAATACCACCCTATTTTTTGCGTTTAACCTTTTTCATAGTCAGCTCATAACTTCGCATAGTCATATTTTCGATTTCCTCCCTGGGGACGTCCGAGTCGAGATAAACCGAATTCCAGTGAACCTTATTCATGTGGTAGGCGGGCGTTACCCCCTCGTAAGCCCCGCGGAGAAAGTCCGCCTCCATAGGCTCGCACTTGAGGTTGACCATATGCCGCCCCCCGACTTCCATAACCAGCGCGAACCACTTCCGTGTGTCGCTGTGCCGCGCCACGGTTGCCTCCGCGTCCTCGAAAGGGCAGTCCACGCTCGCCCCCGCAATTGTTTTGCAGTATTCTATATATTCCTCACGGGTCATAAAAATCACGCTTTCTGATTTAAATTCGGTTCAGCCTTGTTTGGGCGGTAATTCTTTTCATTTTTTACATTCTTTTCTTTCTTTACATTCTTGTTTGTGTTTTTTTGATGATTTTTTGATGTTTTTTTGCTGTTTTTCCGCTGTACTTTTTTGTCCCCCCAATTTCGGCAAACCTCGGTGCTTACAGCGTTTAAAGCTGATTTTTTGCTGTCTGATTTTTTGAGGCAAACGGTTTGCCGAAAAAACGGATTTTGCGGACGTATTGCAGGGGCGGATTGCGTACCCGCCCCCACAAACGTTATTTACGGTACTGCCTTAATTTACCTTGTCGTTGTCGTCAAAAACGTCTCCGCATTCGGGGCAGAATTTCGGGGGATTTTTCGGGTCGGCAGGCTCCCAGCCGCACTTGTCGCACTTGTAAAGCGGCTCCCCCGCAGGCTTGGGTTTTCCGCACTCGGCGCAGAATTTGCCCTTGTTAACCGCCCCGCAGGAGCACGTCCAGCCGCCCTCGGAGGGTTTGGGCTTTCCGCATTCGGAGCAGAATTTCGTCGTATTTACCGCCCCGCAGGAGCATTTCCAGCCGCCCGCCGAGGGAGCTTGCTGCGCCGCCTGCTGTTGCTGCTGAGCAGCCATGCCGTAGAGGGACTGGGCGTTGATACCCCCCTGCTGCTGCGCCATATTCATGCCCATAAAGCCCATCATCGCCCCCGCGCTGTTTTTCGCCGCGGACTGCATCGCCGCGCTTTGAGCCTCAACCATAGTCGCCGCCGCCATAGACGGGTCGCGGTTCACGGCTCTGCGCTGGAGGTCTTTTATCATATTCTCGTCCTCGGGGGGAATTGTCACCGAATTTATTCCGAAGGACGCTATTTTCAAGCCCCTAAGCTCCGTCCATTTTTTGGAAAGAACCTCGTTCAGCGCGTCGGCGATTTCAATGGTATGCCCGGGCAGCGCGCTGTACCGAACGCCCATTTCGGAAATCTTCGCGAAAGCGGGCTGCAAAGCGGTCATAAGCTCGCTGCGGAGGGTGCTGTCGATTTCGCCTCTGCGGTACTCGCCGCCGACGTTGCCGCAAACGTTGCTGTAGAAAAGCAGCGGGTCGACGATTTTGTATGAATACTCGCCGTTGCAGCGGATGGAAACGTCGATGTCAAGCCCGATATTTCTGTCCACAACCCTAAACGGCACGGGAGCGGGTGTGCCGTACTTATTGCCCACGATTTCTTTTGTGTTGAAGTAGTAAACCCGGGTGTCCTTGCCCGCCGTGCCGCCGTGGGCAACCCTGTCAACAAGGGAGGAGAAAGTCTCTTTGAGACTGTCGCCCAAGTCCCCCGAAAAAATGGTAGGCTCGCCGGAGATGTTGAATTCGTACTCTCCCGGCTCGGCGCATACGTCGAGGATTTTGCCGTTCTCAACGATAATCATGCACTGACCGTCCGCGACGGCAATGCCCGAGCCTTGCGTGATAACGTTGTCGTCCCCCTTGTTTTGGGAACGCCCGTTAACTTTTTTCTGACCTTTTTTCACCAGCACCTCGCTGGACATAGCCTCGCAGTAGAAAAATTCTTTCCACTGATCCGCAAGAGTACCCTTTACAGCGTTTACCGCCGCCTTTATAAGACCCATATGTAACACTCCTAATTATATTTTTAGTAAAAATTTACTTAAGGCAATACCACACAAAGAGCGGCTAACGCCTTTGTGCACGTCTTGCTTGCATATTTTCCGCCATATTACACTAAAATTTCTTGACATACGCCAGTATGCCTGCAAAATTTTAGTGCAATCTGACGAAAAATCTGACTACGCAATCCGCACACAATCTTTGTGCGGTATTGCCTTTAAAATATTATACAATATTTTTAAAATAATTGCAATACTTTTTGATAATTTTTGTGGGATAAATTATTATTTATTGTAACGATTTATTGAACATCTGTAGGGCGGGGGCTTGCTTCCGCCTTTCCCGAACATATCTGACGTTTGTAGGGGCGCATCCTGTATGCGCCCACCGATACGATTTCCGAACACGCGGGCGGATATGGAATCCGCCCCTACAGAAATATTCAATAATATGTGCAAATAATAGGCGGGAGCAAGCCCCCGCCCTACATTGGGGTACAACGTACAACAAAAAATTACAAATATAAATAAAAATTTATATTAATAATAAAAACGTATATTTTTTGCCGTAAACGGAAAACTAATTAAAATTATTAAAATTACTTAAAAAGGAGTTTTTTTATGGCAAAAAAAATTTCGCGCAATACTTTTTTGACGGAAATGCCGCCCACCATTCACAGCTTTGCCGCAATCGCCGGCAAGAAAGAGGGGGAAGGTCCTCTTGCCAAATTTTTCGACGAGGTGGAGAACGACCCTTATTTCGGTCAGAAAACCTGGGAGCAAGCCGAGAGCGAGCTTATGAAAAGGACGGTCTCGAAAGCTATGTCAAAGGGCGGGCTTGCCCCCGACGACGTGGACTTCATGTTCGCGGGGGACTTGCTTAACCAGTGCATAAGCTCCACCTACGGCTTGCGGGATTTAAACATACCCTTGCTGGGAATTTACGGGGCGTGCTCCACAATGTCCGAGGGGCTTGCCCTTGCCGCTTTGATGACGGACAGCGGTCTGGGCGGGAAAATTATCGCCGCCACTTCCTCCCATTTCTGCACCGCGGAAAGGCAGTTTCGGTTTCCCTTATCCTACGGCTCGGTACGTCCCCCCACAGCTCAGTGGACGTGTACAGCCTCGGGCGCGGCTGTGGTGTCCCCCAAGACTTCCGCCCCTTTCATACGAGGCGTAACTGTCGGCAAAATCGTGGACATGGGCGTTACCGACGCCAACAACATGGGTGCGGCAATGGCGCCGGCGGCGGCGTACGTTATAAAAACTTTTTTGCGGGACACGGCTATGGAACCCTCGGATTTTGACGCGATTATCACGGGCGATTTGGGCACAACGGGCAGCAAACTTCTCATAGAGCTGCTGCGGGGCGAGGGGATAGATATTTCCGCCTGCCATATGGACTGCGGCGCGATGATGTTCGATATTGAAAAGCAGGACGTTCACGCGGGCGGCTCGGGGTGCGGGTGTTCCGCCTCGGTGCTGTGCGGGTACTTCCTGCCCAAGGTGCGGACGGGGGAGATAAAGAATATTTTATTCTGCGCCACGGGAGCATTAATGTCCACCACCGCCTCGCAGCAGGGGGAGAGCATACCGTCCATTTCCCATGCGGTGTTTATCTCGTCGGAAAACCGAATAGATTAAAATACCAAACACACTTTGTTGTTAATTAATAATTATAGCAAATTCTGTAGGGCGGGGGCTCTGCTCCCGCCTAACACGGCAATTTCGATAAGAGGCGGGAGCAAGCCCCCGCCCTACAGATGTGTTTATAATTTTGCAAGATTTTAAAAAGGAGAAAAATTTTTATGTTTATGAATTATCTGTGGGCGTTTGTTATAGGCGGACTTTTCTGCGCCGTTGGGCAAACGCTTATCGACTACACAAAGCTGACCCCCGCGAGGATATTGGTTGCGTACGTGGTGGCGGGGGTTGTGCTGGGCGCGCTTGGACTTTATCAGCCTTTGGCGGACTTTGCGGGTGCGGGCGCGACTGTGCCCATCACGGGATTTGGGAATGTTCTTGCCGAGGGCGTAAAGCAAGCGGTGGACGAAAAGGGGTTGTTGGGGATACTGACAGGCGGTCTGACGGGCGCGGCGGGAGGAATAACCGCAGCGATACTTTTCGGGCTGATTACGGCGTTGGTTTTCAAGCCGAAAGAGAAATAGTTTAAAGGCAGGAAATTTTTCCTGCCTTTAAATTTTTATTTATATTTTAGTACGTTTACGCATTTTTTAAATGGCGGTTTAGCAGACAAACAGTCAGCAATATCTAACTAAAAACCCTTTAGGCATACGGCTGGTCCAGCGCAGCCCCGCGCTGGCAGGGTCGAGGGGC
>JAMPDU010000144.1 GCA_023665505.1 Ruminococcus sp. | reverse complement strand
TGTAGGGGACGGGTTTCCCGTCCCGCAGGTATGTGACATCGGGACGGGAAACCCGTCCCCTACAAATTGTCAAAAAAAGACAAATTTATCAAAGTCGCCAAAAAAAGGCGGCTTTGTTTTTCTATGTTGTCAATTTGTACAAATTTGATTTTTCGGCGGAAATGGCAAAGTTTACCGTTGACTTTTTCGAGATTTTGTATTATTATATAAGTAACTGCATTTTGATTTTTATGTAAAGGAATGATTATAAAATGAAAAAGCTTTTAACGGTTATTCTGACATTGGCTCTCGCGCTGACCTGTTTCGCGGCGTGCAGCAAAGATGAGGACGGCTCTTCCGCCGAGGGCGAGGAAACGGCGTACCACGGCATTCTCACCAAAGTCAAGCTGGGCATGCCCCTGACGAAAATCATCAGCTACAACCAAGAGGCGGGCGTCGACCTTAACTATGAGAGCGACACCGTCGTCTGGAGCCAAAACCCCGACACCGAGCTTATGGAAATCAGGAATATTATTCCAACCGAAAGCGCCTACTATTATGTGGACGACTCCCTTATCACCTACAGCTTTGAGACCCGCAAGGGCGACCCCGAGATGTACCTCACAAGCTATATGTCCGAGGTGTACTGTCTGCTTAACAAGGAGACGGCGAAAAATTACTACGAAAGCAAAACCGCCGAGCTTGCCCAAAAGCACGGCGTTGAGGCGGTGCAGTCCACCCGGGGCACGGAGGACATCGACCTCGAAATCGAGCATATCAGCCGCTACAGCTGTTCGTCCTACGACCTTACCTTTATAATGACGGAAAAGTACGACACCGTTGACGGCGTTGACGGTTACTACGGTTCGTATTTCTCCCTTGAGGTCAAGGAAAAGGCTAACAAGGAGGAAGTTTCCGCAGGCAGCACTCCGGCGGAAGAGTAAGCGTTTGGGGGACGGATTGGCTGTCCCGCAAAATCGCGTACAAACAATATGTAGGGGACGGGTTTCCCGTCCCGCGGAATAAAGGCAATGAAGTGAAAAAGTACCCGTTATTATCAAATTAAGAGAGCTTTTGGACGGTGCGAAAAAGCGGAGAAATAACGGCGAATACATCACGGAGCTTGTACCCCGAATTGTAGGGGCGGATTCCATATCCGCCCGCGATAGTAAGGGTACGCGGTTCACGCCCGTTAAAGCGTTTCGAGGTTCGGAAATCCGGGTCAAGGCTCAGCTTTGCGAATAAACTGAGGTGGTAACGCGATAATTCGCCCTCTGCAACAGGCAGGGGGCGTTTTTTAGTTGAAAGTGTACAGTTGACAGTGTACAGTTTGGGAGGAATTTTTATGGAGGCAAAATTCAGTATGGAAAAAAAGTTGCTTAAAATTGATATTGCAGCGCATATTCTTATGATATTTGTGCTTGCTTGCTTAACGGTTTATTTCAAAAATATTGCGGTTTTCGTTCTGGCAATAATTGCTATAGTTATTAAAGATGTTATTATGTATACAGATTATCACGGAAAAATAATTGCGGACGAAAGCGGCGTAACCGTTGTCAAAACCTTTTTCGGCAGGGCGGCGGGCAAAAAATTTATTGAGTACGGCAAAATACAAAGCACCGACTGCGGCGTTGAAACCGTCGGAAACAGACTGAGGACAGTTTCACATACAATGATTTTTACAATAAAAATGAAAGACGGCTCGAAAATAGTTTTGTACAATATAATGAAAATTGGCGCGAGCTTTCCCGCTGAGCAACCCGAAAAATACAAAAAATACCTGTCCGAACAGCCCCTTATGCAGATAAGTCATTATATTGACGGCAAACTGCATTTGAACACGTCGGCATAAGAAAAATTATAAAAAGGCGCAAAGCCTTTCGACCTTGCGCTAATCGTCCAAATTAATATAAATTTCCGACGCCTTTAATTTAAGCTTGGCAATTTTAATTTGGTAATCCAGTTCCTTTTCCATATCCTCGGCTTTTTTGATACGGATAAGCCGCGCGTATTCGTCAATCAAGCCGCTGATATATGCCTTATCGTCCGTATTAACACCGCCTTTCGGATTGTTACCCATATTATAACACAAAATTTTTAAGATGTAAAGCAAAATATTTTTAGGGAGGAATTTTACCGTGAGTAAATTCATACAAAACCGCGAGCGTGACGGCACTTGCTATTTGGAATTTCAGTTCTGCGAGACCGACAAGCCGCTGAAAAACGGCAAGGTGCGGACGGAACATATCAAGCATTGGTTTGATAATTCCCTTTATATGGACTGGGACGATTTCGGCGAATTTTACGGGCTGTACGCGGACGTGCTTGACCGCGGCTTTTTGCCCAACGGCGAACGGGGCTGCGACGACTGCGGCGTAAATTATTACAGCAGGGAGGATACCGAAAAATTTCTCGAGGAAGTTTCCCGGCACACTGACGGGGAGTACGCCGCGTTAATACCTTGGCTAAACGCGGCGGCGAAACGGGGCAAAGGGTTTTATATTTTGGGAGTGTAGGCAATTAATAATTAATAATTAATAATTTTTTGTAAACTGTTACACGTTCAAAAAATATTAATTTGCAATATTTTTTAATTATTAATTTTTCGCCGAAACGGGGAAAAACTTTCCCCGACAAAATTTGCACAAGATATAAATAATTATTAATTGTTAATTATTAATTATTAATTAAAAAAGAGAAGGAGTTTTTACAAATGAAATTGTACGACGAACTCGTCGCCCGGGGACTTATCGCTCAGGTGACGGACGAAAAGGAAATCAGCGAGATGATCAACAACGGAAAGGCGACCTTTTACATCGGTTTCGACCCCACCGCGGACAGCCTCCATGTGGGGCACTTTATGGCTCTCTGCCTTATGAAACGCCTCCAAATGGCGGGAAACAAGCCTATCGCCCTCCTCGGCGGCGGCACGGGTATGATAGGCGACCCCTCCGGCAAGTCCGATATGAGAAAAATGCTGACGAAAGAGGACATCGACCGCAACATCGCCTGCTTTAAAAAGCAGATGAGCAGATTTATCGACTTTTCCGACGGCAAGGCGGTTATGGTAAACAACGCCGACTGGCTGCTGGACCTTAATTATGTGGACGTGCTGCGCGAAGTGGGCGCGTGCTTTTCCGTAAACAAAATGCTGACCTACGAGTGCTACAAGCAGCGTATGGAGCGGGGCTTGACGTTCCTTGAATTCAACTACATGATTATGCAGAGCTACGACTTCTATATGCTGTACCAAAAGTACGGCTGCACAATGCAGTTCGGCGGCGACGACCAGTGGGCGAATATGCTTGGCGGCACGGAGCTTATCCGCAAAAAATTGGGCAAGGACGCCCACGCCATGACCATTACCCTGCTGCTGAATTCCGAGGGCAAAAAAATGGGCAAAACCGAAAAGGGCGCGGTGTGGCTCGACCCCGAGAAAACCCCGCCGTACGATTTTTACCAGTACTGGCGCAACGTCGCCGACGCGGACGTCATGAAGTGCATACGTATGCTGACCTTCCTGCCAATCGAGGAAATCGAGGCAATGAGCGGCTGGGAGGGCAGTCAGCTTAACAAGGCTAAGGAAATCCTCGCCTATGAGCTGACGAAACTCGTCCACGGCGAGGAAGAGGCAAACAAAGCGCAGCAGGGCGCGAAAGCTCTCTTCGGCGGAACGGGCAATACCGAGAATATGCCGAGTACCGAGATACCCGCCGACGAAATCCCCGAGGGCGGCATAAACATTATGGACTTGCTTGTGAAAACGGCTCTCGCCCCCTCGAAAAGCGAGGCGAGACGGCTCGTTCAGCAAGGGGGAATTTCCGTTGACGACAGCAAGGTTACCGACCCCAACGCCCTTGTGAAAATCGAAACCGAGGTTATTGTCAAAAAGGGGAAAAAGGTTTTCCACAAAGCCATTAAAGTTAATTAATAATTTTTCGTACGGGTTCTCCGTACCTCTGTAGTGGACGGGTTTCCCGTCCCGCAAGGCTGTGTTTTATCAACATTTTTGCCGTCCGTAAAAAATTTTTTTGCGGACGGCTTTTCACAATTACGCACAAAAAAGCCGCTGAAATTTTATGCACCCTCACAAATTTTCAAATTCATGTGACATTTTCCGCCCCTCGCGGATATATAAAGTGATGTACATCGGAAAGGAAGTGATAAAATGCTCTGCAAGGAGGAATTTGAACGGGTCGCCCGTGAAAATTCGGGACGGCTTTACGCCCACGCGGCGGTGCTGCTCCGTTCGCAAAGCGACGCCGAGGATGCCGCCGAAGAGGCTGTATATCAGCTTTTCAAGCGTAACAAGCCCTTTGAAAGCGAGGAACACTGCCGCGCCTGGCTGGTGCGGGTGACGGTGAACGCCTCCCTGAAAATTCTCCGCAGGAGAAAGCATTTTTCCGACGACCCCGAGGAGCTGGAAAAAATTACAAGTCAATTCGACTACCCCGAGCAGTCGGAATTATTCCGGGCGGTTTCCGAACTTGACGGCAAGTACAAAACGGCGGTGCTGCTTTTCTACTATGAAAATATGTCCGTGAAAGAAATCGCCAAAACCCTTAAAATTTCCGCAACCGCCGTTACCACGCGGCTTGAGCGGGCGCGAAAACAGCTTAAAGAAACGCTTGAAAGGAGCAATGAATATGAAAATTTTGGAAAATCGGTTAAAGGAAACAATGGAGCGGCTCTCCCCAAGGCGGGATATTGTGACCTCGGCGAAAATAAAGGCTGACGCCGAGGCGGAGTACAAAATGCCCCTGCCCAAAAGGAGAATAGGCGTACCCGCCGCAATATGCGCGTTGGTTCTCGTCTGCGGAATAACCGTTTCGGCGGCGAATTTCGGCTGGGGGCACAGGCTTTTCGGAAACACGGCTGCACTTGTTGAAAGCAGTATGGACGATTACAAATTAGAGGTTGGCAATGTCCAAATCGAAAACGCCGAGGGCGTGCCTTACAATTTTACCGTTGGGGACGTTATCAGCGACGGCTATTCGCTTTACATCAATTTAACTATTGACAATATCGAGGTTGAAGACCCCGACCTGCTCGACCTCAACGATATTCACGACAATCAGTTTACTTTTTTTACAGCCGACCCCTTTAGGGCTGACTCCATGAAAGGCAAAGGCTATGAGCACAGAACGCGTGATTCCTTGTGGGAAATTTTAGACGTTTCGGACAACACCGTAAACACCGCGATAATCACAAGGTTCGGCAAAAAAATTGAAAAGGGCGACGTTTTTCAGTACGACCTTCGGGACGACAGCAAGCGTATCGACCTGACCAACCATATAGACCCTGCCGAGGACGCCCGCGCCTTGCTTGCATCGTTAAGCTTTGAAGTTACAAGCGATGTTAAAGACCTGAAAAAAAGTATCGGCGTAAATCAAACCGCTGTTTTCAAGGACAGATGGCCCTATTCGCCCGACTGGGGCGGAGAGGCTCCCGACGAGGATACGCTGAAAACGGTTGAAATGTATGTGGAGACCGTGGGAATTTCGCCTTTCGGCATTGAAATAAAAGGAACAATGGATTCCTCACAGCCTACCGACACCAACGCCTACGGTTCATGGGGCAATATTTGGCTTATCTATAAAAACGGCGACAGAGTAAGCGTTGAACCCAACGGCGCTTTGACTGAAGACAAGGGAGATTATCGCGAGGCGTCTTGTTACGGTTATTTCACTTCCAAAAGAGACGGCGTAACCAAAATGGACGTTATCGACATTAACGGCATAGAGGCGATAGACATCTGCGGCGTAACCGTCCCCGTAAACCCCGTTTCCGAAACGGAGGAATAACAAATAAAACCGTACCTTGTTGGGGTACGGTTTAATTTTATATTTCACGCCGGCAGCTCCTTGAACATAACGTCCGCGTCGTCATAGCTTTTGTAATTTTCGGGGTGCAGTTTCATGTCCCGAACCTCGCGGATAGCCTCCAGCGTTTCGCTGTTGGGGACTTCGGCGGGCTGCCTGAAAAGCGCGACAAACGCCGAAAGCTGCTCGTCGCTCATACTGTCGATAATATTGTACGCCATTTCTTTTGTACTCATAATATCATCTCCTTTGATGTTATTATATACATTTTTTACGGGTTTGACTACATTTATTGAACGGTTTATATTACCTCTTTCAAAATCAAATACGCCACCGTAGCCAGCGACTTCGCCTCAACATAATTGTGGTCGACAATATAGTCCCCCTCCTCGAGCATAGCCTTTATCTCGGAAATCCGCTCAAACCCGTTCAAAGCCTCCTGCATATTGGGTATGACGAAGTAGGACTTCTGCATAATATGCCGAATTTCCGTCCGTATGCCCGCGGGTATGGGTACAGCCGCCGCGCTTGACGGGAAGTCCGCCGCCTCTAAATTATCCAAATCGTAATCTTTATTTGTTTCTATACGGTTAGCAATATCCAGCGCCGCCTGTCTGCCGAAAACCAACGCCTCCAGCAGCGAATTCGAGGCAAGCCGATTGTTGCCGTGCACCCCCGTGTGAGAGCACTCTCCCACCGCGTACAAACCGTCGATAGAGGTCATGGCGCGGGTGCTGACGTTAATTCCCCCCATAAGATAGTGCTGACAGGGGTAAATCGGTATCATTTCCTTCGTCATGTCAATGCCCTGACTAAGCAGGTACTTATAAATCATCGGGAAACGGTTTTTCAGGAACTCCCCGTCCTTGTGGGAGATGTCGAGATAAAACTCGTCCGAGTCAAGCCGCCGCCCCTCGGTAACTATGGCGTGAGAAACCACGTCCCTCGGAGCAAGCTCCAGCCGCTCGTCGTAATTCTGCATAAACCTCTCGCCGTCGCGGTTTTTCAGGTACGCCCCCTCCCCCCGCACCGCCTCGGAAATGAGGAAACATTCCCGGGTGTGCTTATTGTTGAACGCCGTGGGGTGGAACTGTATCAGCGACAGGTTTTTAATGTTCGCCCCCATTTCATAGGCGAAAGTAATGCCGTCCCCCGTTGCTATGGCGGAATTTGTCGTAAAGTCGTAAACCCTGCCTATGCCCCCCGTTGCCAAAATAAAGTAACGGCTGTTGTACGCGGAGCGTTCCCCCTCAACCGAAATATCGGCGGAAAACCCCGTGGAAGTCCGCTTTATTCCGCAAAGCAGAGCGTTCTCCATAATATCCACGTTGGGGAGCTTTTTCACAGTCTCCTGTAATTTTGTGGTAATTTCAAACCCCGTGGAGTCCTTGTGGTGGAAAATCCTGCGGCGGGAATGCCCCCCCTCTAAGGTGCGGTGGAGGTTTCCCTGCTCGTCCCGGTCGAAGTCCACCCCGAGGGAGATAATCTTCTCGATTTCGTGAGCAGCCTCGTTCACGAGGATTTTAAGACTGTCGGGGTTATTCTTGAACCCCCCGGCGATAAGGGTGTCGTTGGTGTGGAGCTGGGTGCTGTCGTCCTCGGGTTGATAGACGGCGGCGATACCGCCCTGGGCGAGGGCAGAGTTGCAGAGGATAAGTTCCCGCTTGGTTATGAGCAGGACTTTCAGTTCCGCGGGGAGGTTTATGGCGGAGTACAGACCGCCCGCGCCCGTGCCCGCGATAATGACATCATAATTTTTTGACATATTTTCCCTTCATTCTTTTGGAAAATTTTGCGGTGTTTAGAACATTATAGCATATAATTGTTAATAAATCAAGTACAATATTTTTAAACGGCGTTTTAACGAACCAAATTTTTACAGTACCTAACCAAACGCCCTTTAGGCAAACGGCTGGTCCAGCGCAGCCCCGCGCTGGCAGGGTCGAGGGGCAGCGCCCCCGCG
>JAMPDU010000143.1 GCA_023665505.1 Ruminococcus sp. | reverse complement strand
TTTTGTTGTGTGGGGTTTATTGTACGGCTTACGCAGGATTATTTGACGCTTACGATTATTAAATTGGGTAAAAGCTAATTTTCCCCACTGGCAGTGTGGGGGTCAGGGGTTCAAGTCCCCTATGCTCCACCATTAACAAACCACGATATACAGCCATTTGCGGGATTTTGCAAGCGGCTGTAAATTTTTATAAGCCGTTGCTTTGTGCGCTGTTTGTGCGCCATTGTGCAAAATTACATCAAAAATAAGGCGGGTAATCTCACGAAGAGGTTACCCGCTTTTTGCGCTTTTGGAGACTGTCATACTAATATGCAATTAAAAACCGTTCAAAAAATCAAGCAAAAATTTTCACGTATGATTTTTGCGCGGATTTTTTGAGTACGGTTTTAATTGCAGATTAGGATATGCAGGCTTTCAAGAGAGTTGACCGCCTCAACGTCTGCTTGCTCCACAAGGTGCAAGTATTTATTTGTTGTGGTAAGGTCGGCGTGCCCCAAACGTTCCTGCACCGTTTTCAAGTCTGTTCCGTTGTACAAAAGCAAGGTCGCGGAGGTATGCCGCAAGCTGTGGAATTTCCTATGCGCTATGTTGTTTCGTTCCAAAAACTTTGAAAACTGCTTCGAGGGCGTTTTTGGGTACATCATTTCACCGTTCCAACGGGTGAAAACCCAGTTTTCGCCCCGCCATTGACTGCCGAGCCTTTGCGCCTCTGCGTTGTGCTGTTTCATCAGTTCCTTTAGCAGTTCAACGCAAGAGGAATTAAGCGCGACGGTTCGCACCTTGTCGCTTTTGGTGGATTTGGTTTTGACCTGCTCACCCGTAAGCTTATAGGCAGAACGGCTGATAGTTAGTTTATTATTGAAAAAGTCCACATCAGAAAATTTCAAGCCTACCAGTTCGCCCTGCCGTGCGCCCGTGAAAATAGCAAGCTGTACAAGGGTTTGAAATTGCAGGGGTTCGGCTTTAAGGCAGTTCAGAATATACGCCGCCTCTTGCTTTGTGAAAATTTGTATTTCGGGCTGTATATGTTTAGGAAGTGTCAAGCGGCGGGTGTCGGCGGGGTTGTTGGCAATGTAACCCAATTTGTAAGCAAACGTCAGCATAGACTGCAGCACCGCCAATTTTCGCTTGACGGTGGCGGGAGAGGCTGTGCGCCTGTCCGAATACGGCTGACCGTTGGCTTTGAGCATAGGCGCGGCGGCAAGCATTTTCACAAACTCTTGAACGTGGACGGGTTTCAATTCGGCGATTTTGTGATGTCCGAGGGTGGGAAGTATGGCGGTATCGGCAATATTTCGGTAATTGCTGTAGGTTGTGGGGCTTAGCTTGCCTTTCATAGCCTCGAAATACTGCTCCGAAATGTCGGAAAGCCTTAAATTGCCCGCCGCGCCCGTCATACCGTTTTTGCACTGCTCCTCAAACCGTACCGCTTGGCGGTTCAGCTCCTTTTCGATTTGCCGAGGGGTCATATTGGGAGCGAGTTTGTAGCTCATTGTGTACGGCTTTAGGCGTTTGCCCGTTTTGTCGTAGCCGTGGTATACCCGTATGGTGTAGGAGGTTATTTCGCCGTTTTTATTCTTTCGGGGGGTTATGTTTGGCATTTTGAGCAGCCTCCATTCCTATAAAATCTTCTTTACTTAGCGCATATTTAAGAGAACCAGTTCTAACGTCAAAATGATTTGCAAGTTCCTCAGATAGTTTTATTAGTTTATATCTATCAAGATCGCATTTTTGTATAGTTTCTGTAATTTTTTCATAAAGATTATTTTTTTCTTTGTTTTCATTAAAATGTTCTATCAGACCGTTACACATTCCGCTGTGAAATCTCAAACTAAATAATGCCTCACAAAACAAGTTTAAATATTCTTTTTCAATAAAATAGTTTTGAATTTCAAAATACAGTTCATCTTTGTTTTTTTGGTGGATATTGTTGTAATATTTCAACATATGAATTGCATTATCGCTTAGCCCCGTATAATCACATACCGCTTTTAAATTGGTGTCGGTTGTTTGGTTATCTGTAAACCCGAGCAAATAGTCAGCGGAAACACTGCAATGTTCGCATATTTTGTAAATAATTTCCGCGTCGGGTTCGCGTTCTCCGTTTTCATAATAACTTAATGCACCCCTTGATATGCCTATTTCTTTTGAAAAGACATCTTGCGACTTTTTACCTCTTACTTTTTTTATTCTTTCACCTAACATTTGCTTATTAAACATAAAAATACCTACCTCAATTTTGCATACGTTTGTTAAATTTACAAATTTATCCAAATTGAACACTTGATTAATACGACTGAAAACGTAAAAAAAATTAAGAAAACATAAGAATTTAAATTAATTTAAATCGTTAAATCGTTGTTCAATTTTGTTACATGAAAATTTTTTTGATTACATCTCTTGACATTTACAACCGTATGCAGTATAATAATAATGTAAACAAAAATAATCATCATATTAATAATACCATATTATAATGATGATTGCAAGAGATTTTTAAAAAAATTAGGAGGTTTTTTTATGACAAGGACAAAGGCAAATTTGGACGTTCGGGAATGTGCAAAAAAAGCTGGTGTATATCTTTGGGAGATAGCGGCGGCAATAGGCGTATCAGAGCCGACATTTAACCGCCGTATGAGGGTTGAAATGCCCGAAAGCGAAAAAGAGCAGGTCAAAGCGGTTATTAATCGGCTTGAAACCGAGCAGAGCGGGGGTGCGGCAGTATGAGCAACACCGCTTTTGCAGTCAGCTGCAAACCCGAAATAACGGTAAGCAGAGCAGTTCCGCGAATGGAAACGATAAGAAATACCGCTAAGCTGTTCGGACTTCCCGAACACCTTGTGCGACAAAAGGTTTTAAGCGGCGAGGTTGTGGCGATCAGCGCGGGGCGGCGGTATCTTGTCAACGTGGATCGCTTCGCGGAGTATCTCAACAGCAATAAAATTTCCGCAGCCGATAAGGACGAAAACGGCGAAACTGAGGGCAAAACGGGTATTTATAAAATTCCCGTTAAGTTATGAACACAAAAAAGGAACGCCTGCCTGCTGTGACCTTTAGCGAGCGAACAGCAGACGGCGCACTATACAGGCAAATTGCTTTACCTGCTCTTATTATAGCATATTTTCGGAGCGGGTGCAGGTCCTTTTGCTATAACGGAGGTAAAAATTTATGAATAAGTATGGAGAAACTGATTTAGCAAATAAAATTTCGCTGCCAAAAGGTCTTATTACACATAATAATGACCCGGTTATCTCAATTGAACTCCCTTTAACAGCAGAGGAATTGGAGCTGATTAGAACGGCACTCATTAACAGACAAGAGGCTGTTCTTAATCAATTATGTCATTTGAAAACATCACGCAGTCACGTTAATGCTCAAATTGAAAATAATGTGTTGTTATCTGTATCAAAAAAGGTGGGAAAAATTAAATCTGAAAAACGCTATCCTTTGGAGGTTTTGGACGTTGAATGGAAAGAAATTCTATATTGCCTTGAACACACAAGAAATAAGAGCAAGGCGGCGCATCAGCTTATAAAATTTCTTTCCGAATGTTTAGAGGTATAAGCTATGCCGAATTGTAAGCGAGTAACACGTTCGGGGGCGGTTTATGAGATTGAATACTATCCTATATCGGAAACGGTACGGGATTTCAAAAACAGCAAACCCGAACCCGTGAACGTCCGCACCGACGCGGAAAAGGAACGTTACAATAAGCATAAGTCCGAAAAGCATTTTATACGCCTGGTAAATACCAACTTCACAAGCGCGGCGTATTATGTCACACTTACATATGATAATGAGCATTTGCCCGAAAGCTATGCCGCCGCGGTAAAAAATCTTGATAAGTATATTCGCCGATTGAGATATTCAAACCCTAATGCTAAAATTATCGCTGTGACAGGGTACGGTCGCAAGTCGGGACGGTTACATCATCATTTGATAGTCAGCGGCGTTTCCGAGGGTGATATACTCGGCAAGTGGACTTTCGGCGAAATTGCAAAGGTCGAACATCTGCGGAAAAACAATTATTATAACGGTGTAAACCACGGCGAGGACTACACGGCTTTAGCGGTGTATTTGCACCGTCACACTCCTGCGGATCACAAGGGCAAGCGGTGGAAACAGACTAAAACTATACAGCAGCCTTTACGGGAAAAAGCAGAGCGGGTCAAGCGTGTATATAGTCCGGAACGTCCGTCGAAAGCCCCCAACGGCTTTGAATTGGTGGAAGTCAAGACTTGCGAATGGTTTAACGGATATATTAATTTTAAATACGTCCGTAAACCTTGCGAACCGCTGAACATTCAGCCGAATTTCTCCAAGCGTAAACGGCATTCGGAAAGTCAGCGGCTTTAATCATAGAGAATGTCTATATTTTACTCCATAGAGCGGGTTTATCGGCGGGCTTTGAGCCTTGCCGAAAAAATTTAAATTTTCCCGCTCTATTGGGTACTTGAATTTACGGCACGTTTTACGACGATAAGAAAAGAGGTTTGTATAAATGTTAAATTCTGATAATTATTTTTCAATCAATATTCAGAAATCTGAAACGGCAAGGCGGGAAATTTGCCGGGGTTTGCAGTTGGGTGAAAACCCGTTTCGTCTGCTTATAATCGCTATCGGGTGCATTGCCGATATGTCGGGGGATAATACTTTCAGTTTGTCGTGTCAAAAGGCTTTGGAAACTGTATACGGAGCAGGTCTTGAAGATACTCGGTACATAGATTGCAGAATATCGGAACTGAAACAAAGCATTAATAAGCTTGAACGCTGTCTTGATACCTGCAATGAAAATGCGCGGGAACGGCTTCAATTTGCCCTGCGTTTACAGCGGAACGAGCTTGAACAGCTGATGAAATCGGCACATCGGGGCGGGGAAAGTGTCGGGTAAGCATTAGGAAAATTGCCTTTAAAAGGTGTTGCACAAACGGTTTGATGTGTACGGCACACGATGTCGGGAAATAGGCAGGATTTTTATGTGTTCAAAATACACAAGGTAAGTATTTATGCGGATTTGGTGCGGTTTAGGCGGCACTTTTGACACTTATAAAAACGACTTTACCCCACCCCCCATTCTCAAAGTGCACCCCATAGGGAGACCGTTGGGATGGATAGGCAAATTTTACACACGGGGCAATTTTCACTTTTTTGAGGAATTTTTTCGTAAAGCAACTATAAAAGAGAGGAGGCGGTGAGCTTGAACGAGAATAATTTAATACCGGGCGCGCACGCTTTAACTGTCGAGGAACTGTCGAGAGGCGGTAAAAATTCGGGAGCGAGCCGCCGCCGTAAGCGGGATATGAAAGCTTGTATGCAGATACTTTTATCCTTGCCCGCATCCGAGGACGATTATAAAATGCTGTCCGATATGGGTATCGAAGTTGAGAATTTCCCCGAGGATATTACAAATATGCTTGTGGTGAACGCCGCCATACTGAAAGCCGCCAAGGCGGGGGACATACAGGCAATACGGGAATTACGCAGCATTATCCGGGACGACGACTATATGAAACACAAAATAAAAATGGATAAGGAACGGCTGAAACTCGCGCAAAAGGAGTTCGATAATAATAATAATTGGGATATATAACAAGTGGGACGGGCTTTTGCAGTCGACTGCAAAGGCATACACGGGGGTATTTGAAAAAGTATACGCCGACGAATAAAATACCCGCCCTGCCGTTCAGCGCGGAAAAAAATCCCTTTTTGAAATTTTTCCCGCAGGCTTTTTCGGAAACGCAAAGAGCAGGTGCGTGAACCTGCTCCGTTAGTATTATTTTGAATTGCATTTTATCATTATTATATCGGTATGTTTTTTCGGTTTGTTCATAAATTCGCAAGTAGCAAGCTGACTTTCCAAACAGTTGAAATAGCCTATTAATTCTGCACATTCGCATATTGTAAGCTGCTCAATGTTGCAGACTTCCTTAATTCTTGAAATAATATCTTTTGTTTCATTCATTGTAAAACTCCTTTTCCAAAATGCTCGATATTTGGGAACAGTCGTGTATGTACTTTATTGACCTGCTCAGCTGACATTATTTTGAATTGCCTTTCGTCATTGTTATGTGCGGGTTATGGCTTGACACTTGGGGTGAGTTGCTTTTTAGATAATCTCGTAAATATTCAAGCCTTCCGATTAAAATGCAGCAATCAGCTATTGAAAGTTTTTTCGTATCCATAATTTCGACAATTTCTCTATATGCCAAACTTTCCTGCATAATCATAATAAAAACTCCTTTTCAAAAAATACTTGACATTTTGGAGCAGGTCGGGTATAATATTATTGACCTGCTCCATTTGGGACGGTTAAGGCTCTTACACGTTTGCTTTGCTCGGCGGTTGTGTAAGGGCTTTTCTTATGCGAAATTCAGCGTTATTCGTGCGCCGTAATTCATAAACGGGTAGTAACCGCCCGTTACAGTTCCGACGGATTTCACCCCGATACCCGCCCGCATAAGCGGCGAAATATCGCTTGCAAGCTCTTTTGGAAGATAGCCGATAAGGTATGAGCCTTTGCCCTTGACCTGCGCGACTACTCCGACGGCGTTCGCGTCCTTGCTGTTATGGGTATCGGCGGCAATTCTGAAAGCGACGTCGGCGGCGTTGTACCTTGTGAGACGTTCCAAAGCCTCCTGCCGTCTGCCGAACTTAACGCCCTTGACCTTTGCGGTGATGTCGGGCAGCTTTGCGAGCCTCCAAGCAATTCTGAACGCTTCGGAGCGGGTGTAGCCCTGCTTTACAAGCCTGTTTGCGTTTCTGCATATCATTGCGAGTTTTTTCATTTGGTTTACCTCCTGTTTTATTATTCGGGTCGGGAATGGTTTGATGTTTTCCTTGACCTTGATTACATTATATCATATCGACATTATACCGTCAATAGGCAATGTAGCCAAATATATAATATCGACATTGTATATATTGCATATTGACGATATTATATGTTATACTGTATAATTAGTATTAAGAAAGGTGGGAAAATAAATGTCAACAAGTGCAGCAAGACAACGGGCAACTGCTAAATATAACGCTAAGGCATATGATAGGCTTGAAATGAAAGTACCAAAAGGTGAAAAAAATGGAATTGTTTCACACGCAGAAAAATTTGACGGCAGTTTAAATAAATTTTTAAATCGTGCTGTTAATGAGACTATGCAGCGCGACAACAGCGATAAACCCGCTCCCGACGGGGCGGAACGGGAGGAAAAAGCCGAATGAAAATAAAATACTCAAAAGCGGCGTTGAAATTTCTCGCGGGTGTGCAAAAGAAAATCGCCGACAGCATAAGAGAGGCTGTAAACGGTCTTACTCATACACCGCCCGAGGGCGACGTCAAAATTATGCAGGGCTATAATGACGGGAGAATGCGGCTGCGTGTGGGAAAATACCGCGTTATTTACCGTTATGATACCGACAATGAATTGAAAATACTGTATATTATAGACATAGGCTCAAGGGGAGATATTTATAAATGAGGAGGTTGTTTTATGTCGCCTAAAACACAGCAAATGGTTGAATTGTACGAAATGCTCCCCGAACGGGAGCAGGAGCTTGCCTTTGAAACGGTCAAGAGGTTTGTCCTTGCGTGGGATCCCGATTTTACGAAAGTTACTCCCGCCGAACGCAGACAGATTGACGAGGCTGAAAAGAGCGGATTTGTTTCCGAAGATGAGATAGACTGGGATAATCTCGGTAAATATGCGGATTAACAGAACGGGTATAAGGAGGGCGCACACAATGAGTAATCGCGATTTAGCAAAAAATCTTATTGACAAAATTCCCGAAAGCAAGCTGTTTTATGTTA